>NZ_JADBQL010000001.1:0-136924 GCF_014895905.1 Enterobacter cloacae complex sp. P15RS
CTTTAATAGATTACCCGATAAACATTTAAACGCTTATAAAACAGCTGTTGCTGAAATTTCAATTAAAGATAAGAACTGGTCTGATAGTTATTTCTCTGATAAATATGATTCTCTTAGCAAAGAAGCTGAATGGCATTTAAGAGTACATCTCATTGTGGATTTTGTATCTGGAATGACAGATCAGTTTTCAATGGATATGTATCAACTTCTTAAAGGTATAAATATCAAATGAATACCTATCATTATGGGCATATGAAAATAAATAGGCATCCAATTTTATGGGTTTATGATTTGTTAAAATCTTACTATGATTGGGGAATCTTGACATCTGATACAATTTTAAGCTTTAGCCGATACAGATATTATCCACAATCTTTCAAAGACGAAAGAGAAGTTTTTGATTTACCTTTATATAACTTAGATAAATCTAGCCTATTTGATATGTTAATGGATTTGGATGATACACAAGAGCTGTCTCTGAATTCTAACATCCAAACTTTAAATTCAACGTTACACCTCCCTTTAATCGATTTTGGTGGTAAAGATAGCAAATTACTTGAATCAGCATTCAAAGAATTTTGCTCTCTCTGGGGTATGAATTTTCAGATATATAGTAGTGGAAGATCTTATCATGCTTATGGTAATAAATTGCTGAGTGAATCTGATTGGATTAAATTCATGGGAAGCCTGTTGCTTATTAACATTCCTGGATCATCAAAGATAATTGATGATAGATGGATAGGGCATAGGATTTTAGCAGGATATTCGTCTTTGAGATGGAGTAAAAATACCTCTCAGTATAAAAAATACCCAACACATATTGGCATATTGACCCCAAATGGATTTTACGAAAGCCGAGGCGGCGATATGTTCGAAAAGAGTTGGCTGAGATAGCAATTGCAATTCATTGCTGAAATTTTGGCGGAAGATCACAGGAGTCGAACCTGCCCGGGAACGCTGGCGCCCCCAACTGGATTTGAAGTCCAGCCACCTCACCGGAGATGACGATCTTCCGCGCCTGCATTGCTACATGGAGGCGGGCGCATTATAGCTACTTTCAGGCATTTACCACATACCCCACACCACTTTTTTCACCGCTCTTTTGACCTTAACCCCCCTGTTTCAGCTAATTCTTAAGAAAATCCTCAGGTTAGCATTTTGTGCTCACCAACCTTTATCCCGATCACAAAAAACAAGAAACGTAATCTGCTAACCAGAAAACGCAATACCCGCTACTGAAACAATGGTTTAAAAAACGGTAACCGGTCTCAGCGCCCCCTACAGCGTGAAGGATAAAAAGATGAGCGAAGTCCTGTCAGTAAAAGAGAAGATTGGCTACGGCATGGGAGACGCCGCCAGCCACATCATTTTCGATAACGTCATGCTTTATATGATGTTTTTCTACACCGATATTTTTGGTATTCCCGCCGGGTTTGTCGGCACCATGTTCCTGCTGGCGCGCGCGCTGGATGCGATCTCCGACCCGTGCATGGGGCTGATCGCCGACCGCACCCGCAGCCGCTGGGGCAAGTTCCGCCCGTGGATTTTATTCGGTGCTATCCCGTTCGGCATCGTCTGCGTGCTGGCCTACACCACGCCGGACCTCAGCCTCAACGGCAAAATGGTTTACGCCGCTATCACCTACACGCTGCTGACCCTGCTTTATACCGTCGTCAACATCCCGTACTGCGCGCTGGGCGGGGTGATCACCAACGACCCGACGCAGCGTATCTCCCTTCAGTCCTGGCGCTTTGTGCTGGCGACGGCGGGCGGCATGCTCTCCACGGTGCTGATGATGCCGCTGGTGAACCTGATCGGCGGCGACGATAAGGCGTTCGGCTTCCAGGGCGGGATCGCCGTGCTGTCGGTGGTCGCGTTCCTGATGCTGGCGTTCTGCTTCTTTACTACCAAAGAGCGCATCCAGGTGCCGCCAAGCACCACCTCCATGCGGGAAGACCTGCGCGATATCTGGCAAAACGACCAGTGGCGCATCGTCGGCGTGCTGACCATCCTCAACATTCTCGCCGTCTGCGTGCGCGGCGGCGCGATGATGTACTACTGCACCTGGATCATGGGCTCGCCGGAAGTGTTCGTCGCGTTCCTCACCACCTACTGCGTCGGCAACCTGATTGGCTCCGCGCTGGCGAAACCGCTCACCGACTGGAAGTGCAAGGTCAGCATCTTCTGGTGGACCAACGCCGCGCTGGCGGTGGTCAGCGTGGCGATGTTCTTCGTGCCGATGCATGCCACCGTGCTGATGTTCGCCTTTATCTTTGTCATCGGCGTGCTGCACCAGCTGGTGACGCCAATTCAGTGGGTGATGATGTCCGATACCGTCGACTACGGCGAATGGACCAACGGCAAACGCCTGACCGGCATCAGCTTTGCGGGCACGCTGTTCGTGCTGAAGCTCGGCCTGGCGCTGGGCGGGGCGATGATTGGCTGGATGCTGGCAGGCGGCGGCTACGACGCGGCGGCCAAAACCCAGAACAGCGCGACCATCAGCATCATTATCGGCCTGTTTACGCTGGCGCCGGCGATCTGCTACGTGCTGAGCGCCATCATCGCCAAACGCTACTACACGCTGAAAACCCCCTTCCTGACCAAAATCCTGAGCGAGCTGGCGCAGGGCGCGCGCCGCAATCAGCAGGATTTTGAAAACCTGCCGGTCAGCAAAGAATTGCAGAACTAAGAGGACGAAAGCATGAAAATCAGTGATGGAAACTGGCTTATTCAACCGGGCCTGAACGTGACGTATCCGGTTCAGGTGTTCGACGTGGAGCAGCAGGGCAATGACCTGGTGGTGTATGTGGCGCCGCGTGACGTGCGCGAACGCACCTGGCAACTCGACACGTTGATGTTCACGGTGCGCCTGTTTGCTCCGCAGGAAGGGATTGTCGGGGTGCGCATTGAGCATTTCCAGGGTGCGCTGAATAACGGCCCGCATTATCCGCTGAACGTTCTGAAAGACGTGAAGGTCGAGATTGAAAACAACGCCGACTTTGCCGAGCTGAAAAGCGGCAGCGTCAGCGTGCGCGTCACCAAAGGCGAGTTCTGGGCGCTGGATTTCCTGCGCAACGGCCAGCGCATTACTGGCAGCCAGTTGAAAAACAACGGTTACGTGCAGGATACCAACACCGACCGCAATTACGTGTTCGAGCGGCTGGATCTCGGCGTAGGGGAAACGGTCTACGGCCTGGGCGAGCGCTTTACCGCCCTGGTGCGCAACGGCCAGACGGTCGAAACCTGGAACCGCGACGGTGGCACCAGCACCGAGCAGTCCTACAAAAATATCCCATTCTACCTGACCAACCGCGGCTACGGCGTGCTGGTGAATCACCCGGAAAACGTCTCGTTTGAAGTCGGCTCTGAAAAAGTCTCCAAAGTGCAGTTCAGCGTGGAAGGGGAGTATCTGGAGTATTTCGTGATCGACGGCCCGACGCCGAAAGCGGTGCTCAACCGCTATACGCAGTTCACCGGGCGTCCGGCGCTGCCGCCTGCGTGGTCGTTCGGCCTGTGGCTGACCACGTCGTTCACCACCAACTACGATGAAGCGACGGTCAACAGCTTTATCGACGGTATGGCTGAGCGCGACCTGCCGCTGCACGTGTTCCACTTCGACTGCTTCTGGATGAAGGCCTTCCAGTGGTGTGATTTTGAGTGGGACCCGGTAACCTTCCCGGACCCGGAAGGGATGATCCGTCGCCTGAAAGAGAAAGGGCTGAAGGTCTGCGTGTGGATCAACCCATACATCGGCCAGAAGTCGCCGATCTTCCGGGAGCTGAAAGAGAAGGGCTACCTGCTCAAGCGTCCGGACGGCTCCCTGTGGCAGTGGGACAAATGGCAGCCGGGGCTGGCGATTTATGACTTCACCAATCCGGACGCGTGCCGGTGGTATGCCGACAAGCTGAAAGGCCTGGTGGATATCGGCGTCGACTGCTTCAAGACCGACTTCGGCGAGCGCATCCCGACGGACGTCCAGTGGTTCGACGGGTCCGATCCGCAGAAGATGCACAACCACTACGCCTACATTTATAACGATCTGGTGTGGAACGTGCTGAAAGAGACGGTGGGTGAAGAAGAGGCGGTGCTGTTTGCCCGTTCTGCCTCCGTCGGGGCGCAACAGTTCCCGGTACACTGGGGTGGCGACTGCTACGCCAACTATGAGTCGATGGCGGAAAGCCTGCGCGGCGGGCTGTCGATTGGCCTGTCCGGCTTCGGGTTCTGGAGTCACGATATCGGCGGGTTCGAAAACACCGCTCCGGCGCACGTCTATAAACGCTGGTGCGCGTTCGGGCTGTTCTCCAGCCACAGCCGCCTGCACGGCAGCAAATCCTACCGTGTGCCGTGGGCGTACGATGATGAGTCCTGCGACGTGGTGCGCCACTTCACGCAGCTGAAATGTCAGCTGATGCCGTACCTGTACCGTCAGGCGGCGCTGGCCCGCGACTTCGGCACGCCGATGCTGCGCGCGATGATGCTGGAGTTCCCGGACGATCCGGCGTGCGATTACCTCGACCGTCAGTACATGCTGGGGGATGCCCTGATGGTCGCGCCAGTCTTCTCCGAGGCGGGCGACGTGCAGTTCTACCTGCCGGAAGGCCGCTGGACCCATCTGTGGCACAACGACGAGATCGCGGGCAGCCGCTGGCATAAGCAGCAGCACGATTTTATGAGCCTGCCGGTCTACGTGCGCGATAACACGCTGCTGGCGCTGGGTAACAATAACCAGAAGCCGGAATACGCGTGGCACGAGGAGACAGCCTTCCAGCTCTTTAACCTGAGCGATGGCGCAACGGCGGTGAGCGAGGTGCCGGCCGCGGACGGCTCGGTGATGTTTACGCTGAAGGCGTCACGTCAGGGCGACATCGTCACCTTTACGGGCGCAGGCGAGGCGCGTAACTGGTCCGTCTGCTTGCGCAACGTGCAGAAGGTCGGCGGCGTGAAGGGCGGCTCGCACGCGGGCAGCGAGTGGGGCGTGGTGGTGAAAGCGGAGGGGGATGAGGTGGTGGTTCACCTCTGAGCCGTAAAAATGCCCGGTGGCGCTTCGCTTACCGGGCCTACGGTAATTATGATGTTTGATGCCCTCACCCAAACCCTCTTCCCGTGGGAGAGGGAACCAAAACCTCGTAGGCCGGGTAAGGCGAAGCCGCCACCCGGCTTTTTACTGTGCCGGAGCCACCGCCGACACCACGCCGCCGGTCATCGTCTGCTGCACCTGCTGTTTATCCATATTTACCGCGCTCAGCTTCCCATTCACCGTCGGCTTCAGTGGCGCATTCGCCTGCACGCTGCCGCTGGCGGTGAGCTGAATATTGCCGTCCCCCGCAATCGGCAGCGCTGGCCAGCCCCATTGCTGCAATACGTTGAGCGGTACGCCGCGCCCGTTCAGGCTCACGGTGGTTTGCCGCTGGGGCAGCTGTGACACGGTGGCGGTCGCTTCCAGGATCCCTTTCTCGGTAAAGGCGCTCAGGTCGGTAATATTTACCGTCGCGGCGTTGGCGTTCAGCGCCAGCGACGGGCGTCGCACGTCGACGCGGTTAAAGGTTGCTGCCGCGCCGTTCAGGGTTGCGTTACCGCCCCATATGCCCCATTTGCGATCTTTCGCCAGCCGCAGATTTGCGCCATAGCCGTCAAGGGAGGTGATCTGCCACGGGAAGGCAGGATCGATGTCGATCACCAGGTTGCGGCTCAGGCCAAATTTTTTCAGCGTCACGCTGTTCAGCCATGCCGGGAGCGGATCCATCCACAGCGTTTTCCAGTTTTCCGGAAGCGTATATTCCAGCCCGGCAATGGCAACGTCATCCAGCACCAGCGCCTGACCCTCGCGCAGCCAGTTGCCGGAGGTGCGCACCATGCCCCCTTCCCAGCGGGAGGTGAACTGACGCAGCGCAATGCCCTGAGGCGAGAATTCCGCGTTCAGGATGGGATCAAACAGATGCAGCGAGCCGTAAATAAACTCGCTGGCGTTCATGGATAACCGTCCCTCCTGGCTCTGCCAGTCACCTTTACTCAGGGTGAGGTTACGCAGGCTGAGATCGAGGTCGGTTACCGCCCAGTCAGGCCCCTGTAGACGGGCATCGGTCACGTCCAGCCGCCCAATCTGTAACGAAGGCAGGGTGACGATTGGGGCGAAGAAATCCAGCAGCGATTTGTCGCTCTGCAAGCGGATCTCATTCAGACGCAGGGTATCAATCACCCAGCTGCCATCGGCATTACGCTGGGCAGAGCCCGTCAGGGAGCCGCGCCCCATATCGGCGCCGATGGTGTTAAGCACCACCTCATTGCCGTTCAGCTGCCCCTGAATCAGCACGTTATTCGCCGGTATGCCGTTGAGCGTGAGCGAGCCGGCGCTCATCTGAATGCGCGCGTTTTTCCCCAGCACGTTACCCGCCTCGGGCTGCCACGGGCTGACGCCGCCCGTGACCTTTTGTGCGCTGAGATCCCACGCCGTGTTCGGGCTGTTAAAGGCCATGTTATTCAGTTGCAGACGGTCGGCCTGGAACGGCAGCGGCGCCGTCTGCGGCGATAAGTTCAGCGTGCCGTCGGACAGGGTGATGGCGTCTACGTGCAGCGGGTCGGTGATTTGGCGACTGCTTAAGCCGATATCCACCTTTTTAGCGACCAGCGTGGCCGGTTTGCCATCTCGTCCGAAGGTGACGTTTTCCAGAAGGATGTGAGAAGGGGATGAAAATCGGTGATCCATCAGGTCAAAGTTGAGCTCGTAATCGGTATTCACCGTGATCCAGCTGCTGACCTGCGATGCGCCCCAGCGGGTCTGGAGCAGAAAATAAAAGGCGAGCACTACGATGAGCAGGGCTACCAGAAGATAGATGAGCAGCTTTCCAATAAATTTCATGGTCTTCCTTCCCGCGAAACGTACATAAAGGTGTTATGCACGATTTATGCGCAATGCTCAAGGCGGGAATGGTGTAAAGAGGTGTCACGGCAGGCATTGACAGCCTGCCGTGAGGGAGATCAGTTCTTTTCAGGCGGAAAAACGAGGTTCAGCACGATAGCGGTAATACCGCCCGCGGCGATGCCGGAAGAGAGCAGGTTTTTCACCCAGTCCGGAGCAAACTGCAAAATCATCGGCTGCTGGGAGACGCCCAGACCCACGGCGAGCGACAGCGCGATAATCATGATTGCGCGGCGGTTCAGCGACTCGCGGGAGACGATACGCACGCCGGAGGCGGCAATGGTGCCAAACATGACCAGCGTCGCGCCGCCCAGTACCGGCTCAGGAATGTGCTGCACAAACCCGCTCACTGCCGGGAACAGCCCGAGGACGACCAGCATCAGCGCCACCACGAAGCCCACGTAGCGGCTGGCCACGCCGGTCAGCTGGATCACGCCGTT
The DNA here is from genome assembly GCF_014895905.1 of Enterobacter cloacae complex sp. P15RS. Classification (NCBI taxonomy): domain Bacteria; kingdom Pseudomonadati; phylum Pseudomonadota; class Gammaproteobacteria; order Enterobacterales; family Enterobacteriaceae; genus Enterobacter; species Enterobacter cloacae complex sp. P15RS. The sequence continues at coordinate 7,360 of NZ_JADBQL010000001.1, forward strand.
GTTCTGGCCAAAGCAGGAGTTCGGGAAAGTGTTGAATACCGCCGAGACAAACGAGTTCATCCCGTTTGCCAGCACGCCGCCTTTGAGGCGTTTCATGTACAGCGGGCCAGAGACCGGCTGCTCGGAAACGTCGGAGGTGGCGGTGATATCGCCGATGGTTTCCAGCGAGGTGATCATAAAGACCAGCATCAGCGGCAGCAGCAGACTCCAGTCGATGCCCAGGCCGTAGTAGAGCGGCGTTGGCACGGTAATCAGCGCGCTGTTGGTCGGCGCGGTGTTTTCCGGCAGCATACCCAGCGCCCACGCCAGCAGGTAACCGGCCGCCATGGCGATCACCAGTGATGCAACGCGCAGGTACGGGTTACGCTGGCGGTTGAGCAGAATAATGATCGCCAGCACCACGCCTGCCAGCAGCAGGTTTTTCGGGGCGCCAAAGGTATGGTCGCTCATTGCCGCGTAGCCGCCCCCGATGGAGGTCAGGCCTACCTGAATCAGCGACAGGCCGATAATCATCACCACCACGCCGGAGACCAGCGGGGTGATCACCCGGCGCGCCAGGTGCAGAACGCGGGAGATAATCATCTCCGTGCAGCTTGCCAGCATCAGGGTTCCAAAAAGCGCCGCCATCATGGTCGGCACGTCCGCGCCGCCGGTTTTCAGCGCCGTACCGCCCATGATCAGCGGTGCCACAAAGTTAAAGCTGGTGCCCTGAATCGACAGCAAGCCCGATCCCACCGGACCCCAGGCTTTAATTTGAATGATGGAGGCCACGCCGGAGGCGAACAGAGACATACTGATGATGTGCTGCGTATCCTTTGCCGGTAGCCCCAGCGCCTGGCAAATCAGCAGCGCCGGCGTGATGACCGCCACGAACATCGCCAGCAGGTGCTGACAGGCGGCAAAGAGGGTTTGAGGCAGCGGGGGACGATCTTCAAGGCGGTAAATCAGTTCGCTGTTTTGCTTCTGCGCAATCGGTTGCGCATCAGAAGACTCCAGAGTGTTAACAGACATCGGCGGCAATCCCACGGTGGAAAAGCGGGCATTTTAGCTGACGACCTGGTAAAAGCAAACGATTGCCAGCAAAAAAAAGAGAGAAAATCTGCCGGTGTGAGCAGGTTTTCTACAACCAACAGGAAAAAAAAATTACACTTTTCGCGCCGGCGGCTCATGACGAGCATCACCCGGCCCAGGATAACGCCGCGTGTGTATGGAACACGCGCATAACAGGAGCCTTCTATGATTCATCTCGATACGTTGTCGACCCTTGTTGCCGCAACGCTGGTTCTTCTGCTTGGTCGCAAGCTGGTACACAGTGTTTCCTTTCTGAAAAAGTACACCATTCCTGAACCCGTCGCCGGTGGATTGCTGGTGGCGCTGGCCCTGCTGGTGCTGAAAAAAAGCATGGGCTGGGAAATCGATTTTGATATGTCCCTGAAAGATCCGCTGATGCTGGCCTTCTTTGCCACTATCGGCCTGAACGCCAACCTGGCAAGCCTGCGTTCAGGCGGCAAGGTGCTGGGCGTTTTTCTGATTGTCGTGGTGGGCCTGCTGCTGATGCAAAACGCCATCGGCATCGGTATGGCGTCGCTGCTGGGGCTGGATCCGCTGATGGGCCTGCTGGCGGGGTCGATTACCCTCTCAGGCGGCCACGGAACGGGCGCGGCGTGGAGCAAGCTGTTTATCGAACGCTATGGCTTTGAAAACGCAACGGAAGTGGCGATGGCCTGCGCGACCTTTGGTCTGGTGCTTGGCGGCCTGATTGGTGGCCCGGTGGCGCGCTATCTGGTGAAACACTCCACCACGCCGGAAGGCAGACCAGACGATGAAATGGTCCCGACCGCGTTTGAAAAACCGGACGTTGGCCGCAGCATCACCTCGCTGGTGATGATTGAAACCATCGCCATGATTGCCATCTGCCTCACCGTGGGCAAAATCGTTGCGCAATGGCTGGCGGGAACGGCGTTCGAACTGCCTACCTTTGTCTGCGTGCTGTTTATCGGGGTGATCCTGAGTAACGGTCTGGCGCAGATGGGCTTCTACCGCGTCTTTGAACGCGCGGTGTCCGTGCTCGGGAACGTCAGCCTGTCGCTGTTCCTGGCGATGGCGCTGATGAGCCTCAAGCTGTGGGAACTCGCCTCGCTGGCGCTGCCGATGGTGGCGATTCTGGCGGTGCAGGCCGTGTTTATGGCGCTGTATGCCATCTTTGTCACCTGGCGGATGATGGGCAAAAACTACGATGCGGCGGTGCTGGCGGCAGGACACTGCGGGTTTGGACTGGGGGCAACGCCAACGGCCATCGCCAACATGCAGGCGATCACCGAACGGTTCGGCCCGTCGCACATGGCGTTCCTGGTGGTGCCGATGGTGGGCGCATTCTTCATTGATATCGTCAACGCGCTGGTGATTAAGCTCTACCTGATGCTGCCGATGTTTGGCTGACCGTCAGGCGTTGGAATACCGCTCGGTTTCCGGCATCCAGCGTTCAATCAACGCTGCCGCCTGTTCGGGGTAGCGTTCATGAATATGGCGCGCAAGGCGTTGTACTTCGGGGATCATGGCCTGATCGCGCAGCAAATCCGCCACTTTAAATTCGGCGTTACCCGTCTGACGCGTGCCCAGCAGTTCGCCCGGGCCGCGGATCTCCAGATCTTTTTGCGCAATGACGAAGCCGTCATTGCTGTCGCGTAAGACCTGCAACCGCATCTGCGCGGTTTTCGACAGCGGGGCTTTGTAGAGCAGCACGCAGTGAGAGGCGACTGCGCCACGGCCCACGCGGCCTCGCAGCTGGTGGAGCTGCGCAAGACCCAGGCGCTCCGGGTTCTCAATAATCATCAGGCTGGAGTTTGGCACGTCCACGCCCACTTCAATGACCGTCGTGGCGACCAACAAATGCAGCTCGCCCTGCTTGAACGACTGCATCACCGCCTGCTTCTCGGCGGGCTTCATGCGCCCGTGCACCAGACCAACGTTCAGCTCCGGCAGGGCGAGTTTCAGCTCTTCCCACGTGGCTTCGGCAGCCTGGGCTTCCAGCAGCTCAGACTCTTCAATCAGGGTACAGACCCAGTAAGCCTGGCGGCCTTCCTGCGTGCAGGCGTTGCGCACACGGTCAATAATGTCGCTGCGGCGCGTGTCCGGAATGGCGACCGTGGTCACCGGCGTACGGCCCGGCGGCAGTTCGTCGATAGTGGAGGTATCCAGATCGGCATAGGCCGTCATCGCCAGGGTGCGCGGGATAGGCGTGGCGGTCATGATCAGCTGATGCGGATGGAAGCCCTGTTGCAGGCCTTTCTCCCACAGCGCCAGACGCTGATGCACACCAAAGCGGTGCTGTTCGTCGATAATGACCAACGCCAGGCCGTTAAACTGCACCTGTTCCTGGAAAATAGCGTGTGTGCCGACAATCATCTGCACCTGCCCGCTGGCAATGGCCTCCTGTTGCGCAAGACGCGCTTTGCCTTTTTGCTTTCCGGCCAGCCAGCCCACTTCGATGCCCAGCGGGGCGAACCAGTTACGGAAATTGTTGGCATGCTGTTCGGCCAGCAGTTCCGTCGGCGCCATTAGCGCCACCTGCTTGCCGTGGGCGATGGCGCGTAACGCGGCCAGCGCGGCGACCAGCGTTTTACCGGAACCGACATCGCCCTGCACCAGACGCATCATCGGCACATCAAGCGCCATATCGCGTTCGATCTCGGCGGTGACCCGCGCCTGTGCGCCGGTGGGTTTAAACGGGAGTGAGGCCAGCAGCTTATCTTTGAGTTCATCGCGCTGGCTTAATGGCTGCGCGTGGAAGCGCTGCGCACCTGCGCGCAGTGCCAGCATGCTCAGGTTATGAGCCAGTAATTCCTCAAGGATAAGACGCCGTTGGGCGGGGTGTTTACCGCTTTCTAAATCAATAAGCTGAAGCGTTGGCGGTGGACGGTGCAGGGTGCGCAACGCCTCCGGCAGGCTCATCATGCCCTGCGCCAGCTCCGGTGGCAGCAGCTCGTTAATGGCGCAGGTATCGAGCAGCTCCAGCGCCTGGTCGGTGAGCTTGCGCAGCGTTGCCTGCTTGATACCCTCGGTGGTCGGATAGACCGGCGTGAGCGTCTCCTGTAGCTCAGGTGAGCTAAGATCGCCCTGCACGCGGTATTCCGGGTGGATCATCTCCGCGCCGTATTTGCCACGTTTCGCTTCGCCGTACGCGAGCACACGTCGTCCGGTGGCAAGGCTGTTTTTCATCGCCGCGCTGAAGTTGAAAAAGCGCAGGGTAAGAATACCGGTCCCGTCGCTGATCTGGCAGGTCATCATCCTGCGTCCGCCAAAGGTGATGTTGCAGTTCAGCACTTCCCCTTCAACGGTGGCGTAGATGGCAGGCAGCAGATCGCCAATCTTATAAAGCTGGGTGCGGTCTTCGTAACGCAGGGGGAGGTGGAGCAGGAGATCCTGCACGGTGTGCAGGCCAATTTTGGCCAGTTTACTGCTTTGTGCCGCACCCACGCCCGTCAGGCTGTTGAGCGGTATGGCGTCCAGCAGGCGGCCTTTCATCTTTTACCCTGCGTACTGCATGGTGGACCACCACTCGGCATCGGCTTCAATTTCGCCCTGCGCGTTGACGTGGGGGTAAGGCAAATTCTTCTGCTTCGCAACGCGAGCCAGCACCGGATAGCCACCTTCAAACAGCAGGCGCTGCTGCTCATCTTCCGGCAGCATGCTGTTGCTGCGCTCGTACATTCCGGCGTTCTGACGCTGGCGCTGCGCTTCGTACAAAATCAGCGCAGAGGCGACCGACACGTTGAGCGACTGGACCATGCCGATCATCGGAATGATGATGTCCCGATCGGCCAGTTCCAGAGCTTCCTGCGTGATCCCCGTTTTCTCCTGGCCCATTAAAATACAGGTTGGACGGGTATAGTCGATCTCACGGAAATCCACGGCTTTAGCAGAGAGGTTGGTTGCCAGAACCTGCATACCACGCCCTTTCAGGTGCGAGACCGCTTCACCAATGCTCTGGTGCGTTTTAACGGAGACCCAGCTGTTGCTGCCTGCGGCGGTGGAGGCCATGGTACGCATACGCGCGCCCGGCCAGACGGCGTGTACTTCATGCACGCCGACGGCATCTGCGGTGCGAACGATAGCAGAGACGTTATGAGGTTTATGGACCTGCTCCATGCAGACCGTCAGATCAGGCTGACGCCTGGCGAGCATTTCGCAGATTCGCTCGTAACGTTTTGAATTCATAATGCTAGTTTCGGTTTCGGGTGACTTTAATGACGTCCGGCATCACGCGGATCTTGCGCATAATATTCGCCAGATGCACGCGGTCACGGGCGGTCAGGCGAATAAAGGCGCTGTAAACGCGGCCATCTTTTTCTTCCGTATTCAGGCTCTGAATGTTGGACGAGGCCGTGTTGATTGCTGCCGTCAGGTTCGCCAGTGCACCCTGGTGGTTAAACATATCCACCTTGATTTCAGTAATAAATTCCTGCGCTGTCTCTTTATCCCACTCGACCGCCATGAACTTCTCAGGCTCTTTCTGGTAGCCACGGATGTTACGGCAGGATTCGTGGTGGATCACCAGCCCTTTACCTGGGCTGACGTGCGCAATAATCGGGTCCCCCGGGATGGGACGGCAGCATTTGGCGAAGGTGATGAGCACCCCATCAGCGCCTTTGATCGGCAGGTGACCATGATTTTGTGCGTTAGCTGGAACGGCTGTCGTTTCGCCCTGTTGCAGGTTCTTCGCCACGACCACGCTCATGGCGTTGCCGAGGCCAATCTCAGCCAGCAGGTCATCCAGCGAGGCGAGCTTCATACGCTCCAGCTCATGCTGAATGTTCTCTGGCGGGATTTCAGCCAGTTTGCGGCTGCCACCTAGCGCGTGATTGAGCAGACGGCGCCCCAGGCTGACGGAGTCGTCGCGCTTGAGGTTTTTCAGCAGCTGGCGGATTTTTGCGCGCGCTTTTGAGCTCACGACAAAGTTCAGCCAGGCGGCATTAGGCCGTGCGCCCGGCGCGGTAATAATTTCTACCGTCTGTCCGCTAAAGAGTGGCTGGGAGAGCGGGTAAGGCTGCCTGTCGACGCGGGCACCTACGCAGGCATGGCCGATATCGGTATGCACGGCGTACGCGAAGTCGACCGGTGTCGCGCCCGCAGGCAGTTCTACAATGCGCCCTTCCGGCGTGAAAACGTAAATCTCATCCGGGAAGAGATCGGATTTAACGCTCTCGATAAATTCAAACGAGCTACCTGCACTCTGTTGCAGCTCCAGCAGGCTCTGCATCCAGCGCTGGGCGCGGATTTGCGCGGTAGTGCTGCTTTCGCCACCGTGCTCTTTATAGGCCCAGTGCGCCGCGACACCCATCTCTGCCATTTGATCCATGTCTTCGGTACGAATTTGTACCTCAACAGGGACACCGTGCGGGCCAATCATGGAGGTGTGCAAAGATTGATATCCGTTCGCTTTTGGAATGGCAATGTAATCTTTGACGCGCCCCGGACGTGGCTTGTACAGGCTGTGCATCTGCCCCAGCACGCGATAGCAGGTGTCTGAGTCATGGACGATCACGCGAAACGCGTAAATATCCATGATTGAGTGAAAACGCTGCTCTTTAAGCACCATTTTGCAGTAGATAGAGTACAAATGCTTTTCGCGACCGCTCACGCGGCACGGTATACCGGCTTCCTGCAAACGCCCTTCGATTTCAGAGAGGATCTTTTGAATCATCTCTTTACGGTTGCCGCGAGCGGCTTTCACCACCTCTTTAATCACGCGATAGCGGTTCGGGTACAACGCCTCAAAACCCAGCTCTTCCAGCTCGGTTTTAATGTGATGTATACCTAAACGGTGCGCCAGCGGACTGTAGATTTCGAGGGTTTCACGGGCGATGCGGCGACGTTTATCCGGGCGAAGTGAGCCCAGCGTGCGCATATTGTGGGTGCGGTCAGCAAGTTTGATGAGAATGACGCGGATATCCTGCACCATCGCCATGATCATCTTGCGAAAGTTTTCGGCTTGCGCCTCTTTCTTGTCGCGGAATTTCAGCTTATCAAGCTTAGAGACCCCTTCCACCAGCTCGGCAACGCTTTTGCCAAATAGCTGTTCCATATCCTGGTAGGTGGCAGGGGTATCTTCGATCACGTCATGCAGCAGGGCGGCCATCAGCGTTTCGTAGTCGAGTTTCATCTCGGCCAGAATACAGGCTACCGCTACCGGGTGCGTGATGTAAGGTTCACCGCTTGAACGTGTCTGGCCCTCGTGAGCGTCACGTGCAACGAGATACGCCTGCTGAAGACGTTTAATCTGGTCTTCAGGCAGGTAGGTTTGAATCAGTTGATTCAGGCTTTCAAACAGATACAAGGGCGACCCGCAGGTTTAATTAACGACGACCTTCAGCAATAGCGGTAACAGCTTGTAATTCAGCGGCTTCCTGCTCTTGCTGCTCCTGGCGCTCACGCACGTCGAGGATCTGGTTGTTGATCAGACCTTCTTCGATTTCGCGAAGTGCAATAACGGTGGTTTTATCGTTTTCTTCCGGTACCAGCGGATCTTTACCGCCTACCTGCATCTGACGAGCGCGACGCGCGGCGACCAGCACCAGGTCAAAACGGTTACCAATTTTCTCTACAGCGTCCTGAACAGTTACGCGTGCCATACTTAAAATGCTCCACAGGTGAAGAAATGACTGGGCATGATACTGAAAGTGGGTTCAGTCTGCCAACAGTTTGGTGATTAATGCGTCATGTCGCTGCTTCTGGCGGCTCATACGCAGACGTTCTGCGCGAAGGATAGTTTTGAGATCGCTTAGCGCGGCATCAAAATCATCATTCACAATAAGGTAATCATATTCCGCGTAATGGCTCATTTCTGCAACAGCCTGCGCCATACGCTTTGCGATAACTTCTTCGCTGTCCTGGCCGCGGCCACGCAGGCGGCGATCCAGCTCATCTTTCGATGGCGGTAAAATAAAGATACTGCGCGAATCAGGCATTTTCTTGCGAATTTGCTGCGCGCCCTGCCAGTCGATATCCAGGAACACGTTCACGCCGGTCGCCAGAACCTGCTCAATGGTTTCACGCGAGGTTCCGTAGTAGTTACCGAAAACTTCAGCGTGTTCAAGAAACGCGTCTCTGCCAATCATCGCCCTGAATTCATCGTGATTCACAAAGAAATAGTGTTCACCGTGCACTTCACCCGGACGCGGCGCCCGCGTGGTGTGAGAAACAGAAACCTGCGTATCGTACAACGGTTGGGTTTTTAACAGTGCCTGAATAAGGCTGGATTTACCCGCGCCACTAGGGGCAGAAACAATATAAAGCGTGCCTTGAGCCATGAGAGTCTTTTGTATGTGTTAACGAAGAAGTCCTACATACGGGCTTATTATACACGTCGCCGCTGTGTGACGTAGCCTTTGTCACACTTTTTCCCCTGGATTATTGATTTTGCGTGCCGTTTTCAGGTTTTACCCTCCTTTTGCTGCAACAAAAACAATGCGCTGAAGCACGCTCGTAATATGCCTTTTTGCCGCTGGTCTGCGGCTCCCGGGCGGGGTATACCCTTCGCAAAACCGGGAGGGATGATAATGGTGAGATGGATAAGCATACTGATGTTCTTCTTAAGCAGCGGGGCGATGGCAATCTGCCCGGTCTGGTCGCCGTCGAAGGCCGGGCAGGAGATCGCGGCCCTGAAGGCGCAGCTGGCCCGCTGGAATGATGCTTACTGGAAGCAGGGCAGCAGCGAGGTGAGCGACGACGTTTACGACAGGCTTAACGCCCGATTAAAACAGTGGCAGCGCTGTTTTCACGATGAGCCGCTGCACGACGATCTCCCTGCCGCCAGCGGGACGGTGAAGCACCCCTTCGCCCATACCGGCGTGCATAAGGCAGATAGTCAGCAGGCGCTTAGCCGCTGGATGGCCGCGCAGCAGGATCTCTGGGTGCAGCCAAAGGTGGATGGCGTAGCGGTCACCCTGGTCTACAAAAACGGCAGGCTGGTGCAGGCCATCAGCCGCGGCGACGGTTTGCAGGGGGAAGAGTGGACGGCTCAGGCGCGAATGATCCCCGCTATCCCGCAAACGCTGTCCGGGCCGCTTGCCAACAGCGTATTGCAGGGTGAACTTTTTCTGCTTCGCGAGGGGCATATTCAACAGCAGATGGGCGGTATGAATGCGCGAGCGAAGGTGGCGGGAGCGATGATGCGCGCGACCGATCGCGCAGCGCTGAAGCAGACAGGCATTTTTATCTGGGCCTGGCCGAATGGTCCAAAAATGATGAAAGCACGCCTTTCCGCGCTGGCAAAGGCCGGTTTTACCCTGACTGCGCGTTATACCTTGCCGGTTAAAAACGCGGCTGACGTGGAAGCGCAGCGGACGGCCTGGTTTAAGGCTTCGTTACCCTTTGCCACGGATGGCATTGTGGTTCGCGCCTCGGCAGAGCCGCCGGGTGAGCAGTGGCTGCCGGGAGAAGGGAACTGGGTCATCGCGTGGAAATATCGTCCTGTGGCCCAGGTGACGGAAGTCAAAGCCATTCATTTTACCGTTGGCCGTACCGGGCGGATCACGGCGATTGCGCAGCTTGAGCCGCTTATGCTCGACGATAAACGTGTACAGCGCGTGAGCCTGGGGTCGGTCAACCGCTGGCAGATGCTGGATATTGCGCCTGGCGATCAGGTGCTGGTAAGCCTGGCGGGTCAAGGTATTCCCCGGCTGGATAAGGTGGTATGGCGCAATGTGGATCGCCATAAACCACAGCCGCCCTCATCGCACTATAACGGCTTAACCTGTTTCTACGCCTCGCCGGAATGCATGGAGCAATTTTTTGCCCGGCTGACGTGGCTAAGCTCCAGCCAGGCGTTAGATATCAAAGGGGTGGGCGAGTCGGGGTGGCGTAACCTCTATCAGGCGCATCGGTTTGAGCATCTCTTCTCCTGGCTACAGCTCACGCAGGCGCAGCTCGCTGCGACGCCGGGGATATCGGCAACGCATGGCGCTGCGCTATGGCATCAGTTTAACCTGGCGCGGGAGCGTCCTTTTATCCGCTGGATCGCCGCGATGGGAATACCGTTGTCCCGGTCAACGCTGAAGGCGGCAGGGGATCGCTCCTGGCAGGCGTTGGTTCAACGAAGCGAAGCGGAGTGGCGGAGGCTGCCGGGTACCGGACAGGAGAAGGCCCGCCAGATCGTAGACTGGCTGCATCAGCCGCAGATTGATGCGCTGGCGAGGTGGCTGGCCGCACAGCACATTGGTGGATTTTAATCTGCGTACAACGTCTGGAGCAGAGCGGCGTCAACACCAAAGGGGTGATCCTGAACGGCGTCATTAAGCGGGCAAGCAACGCTTACGGCTACGGCTATCATCACTACGGCTACACCTATTCGAGTAACTGATAATCCGGCGCCTGCCCGTTCTGACATTAATGCGCATTGTGTTTGTAATGAAAAACGGGCAGGCCAAGCTTCAGGCGCAATGCGAGCATGCGCGCGGTGAAACCAAACAGCAGCGTGGAGATAACCACCACATCGTGACTGGTGACATAGTGCTGCAAGGCAACATACAGCACTGCGGCGGCAAAGGAGATGCCGGCATACAGTTCCTTCTGGAAAACCAGCGGGATACGTTTACAGAACATATCGCGCAGCACCCCGCCAAACACGCCCGTGATCACCGCCGCAATGGTGGCGATAACCGGACCTTCACCCATATCAAGAGCGATTTGCGCACCAATGATGGAAAAAACAATCAGCCCAAGCGCATCAAGCACCAGGAATAAGCGGCGCAGATGAGGCATCACCGGAGCCACAATCGTGGTGAGTACGGCTGCCGTTGCCACGATAATGACGTACTCAGGGTTTTTGACCCAGCCGAGTGGATAATGGCCAAGCAGGATATCGCGTACGGACCCGCCGCCGAGCGCAGTGGCTGTGGCAATAATGATCACGCCGAAGGTGTCCATACGGCGACGTCCGGCAGCAAGCGCGCCGGTCATGGCTTCTGCGGTAATGCCAATGAGATAGAGAACGTGAAGCAGCATAAAACCTCCGGAATGAAGAAGGGGAGATTAACGATTTGTGCGGGAGATCACGATTGAGATTTTCTAAGGCGAGGTGGTTTTCCCTAAAGGAATTTATCAGCGCACGGCGGGCAGGCTTGATTTAAGGCGGGGAGAGAGAAAGTAAGGCTAAATAAGGATTAGAAAAAGTAATGGGTGGCGTGCGAGGCAGCACCACCCGGAAAGGGATCACTCGATATTCTGGATCTGCTCGCGCATCTGCTCAATCAGGACCTTCAGTTCAATCGCTGAATTGGTCACCTCTGCATTGATGGACTTAGACGCCAGCGTGTTCGACTCGCGGTTGAACTCCTGCATCATAAAGTCGAGACGGCGGCCTACTGCTTCTTTCTTCTTCAGAATGTTGTAGGTCTCTTTAACGTGCGCTTCCAGACGATCCAGCTCTTCAGCCACGTCCACGCGCTGCGCCATCAGCACCAGCTCTTGTTCCAGACGGTTGTTTTCGAGCTGGACTTCCGCCTCTTCCAGTTTGGCGACAAGTCGCTCACGCTGCCATTGCAGCACTTCTGGCATATGAGCGCGAACTTTAGCCACTTCGGCGCTCACGCCCTCAAGACGCTGTTCAATCATTGCTTTCAGCGCCTGGCCTTCGGTTTCGCGGGCAACGATAAAGTCATCCAGCGTGCCGTCGAGTGCCGCGAGGATTTCGGCGGTAATTGCGTCCAGATCCTGCTCTCCGGCGGCCATCACGCCAGGCCAGCGCAGAATATCAACCGGGTTGATCTCGCCTTCGTCGCTTTGCATTTTGACCCAGTTCGCCGCATTAACGAGCTGTTTTGCCAGCTTTTCGTTAAGGATCAGTTCACCCTGCGCGCTGGCATCGGGCTCAAAACGCAGATTACATTCCACTTTCCCGCGGGTCAGACGCGTACGGATACGCTCACGCACCACAGGCTCCAGGCTGCGGAACTGTTCCGGCATACGGAAATATGTTTCCAGATAGCGCTGGTTTACCGAGCGCATTTCCCAGGTAGCGCTACCCCAGCTACCCTTGATTTCACGCCGGGCGTAGGCGGTCATACTGCGGATCATAGACATTCCCGTTTTTAAAGGAGAGATGGGGGGATTATAACTTTCAGGGGCTTCTCAGGATAGGAATAAGCGTCCTTTATCCGTATAATGCGCAGCCACATTCGTTTCAAGCCGGAGAATCCATCATGCGTCCAGCAGGTCGTAGCGCCAATCAGGTGCGTCCCGTCACCCTGACCCGTAACTATACAAAACACGCTGAAGGCTCCGTGCTGGTTGAGTTTGGTGACACCAAAGTGCTTTGCACCGCGTCCATCGAAGAGGGCGTGCCTCGCTTCCTGAAAGGTCAGGGCCAGGGCTGGATCACCGCCGAATACGGCATGTTGCCGCGTGCAACCCATACCCGTAATGCCCGTGAAGCGGCGAAGGGTAAGCAGGGCGGTCGTACTATGGAGATCCAGCGCCTGATCGCGCGTGCGCTCCGCGCCGCGGTTGACCTGAAAACGCTGGGCGAGTTCACCATCACTCTGGACTGCGACGTGATCCAGGCCGATGGCGGCACGCGTACCGCCTCCATTACCGGCGCCTGCGTGGCGCTGGCAGATGCGCTGAACAAGCTGGTTGCCGCCGGTAAGCTGAAAACTAACCCGATGAAAGGGATGGTTGCCGCTGTCTCCGTCGGTATCGTTAACGGCGAAGCACTTTGCGATCTGGAATACGTTGAAGATTCTGCCGCAGAAACCGACATGAACGTGGTGATGACCGAAGATGGTCGCATCATTGAAGTGCAGGGCACGGCGGAAGGCGAGCCATTCACCCATGAAGAGCTGCTCACCTTGCTGGCGTTGGCCCGAGGGGGTATCGAATCCATTGTAACGACGCAGAAGGCGGCGTTAGAAAATTGATTTTAAGGCGACCAATGAGTCGCCTTTTTTTTGCCTGTAAGACAGAAAAAACGAAAGGAGCAAATCCATGAAATCGTATCAGCGCCAGTTTATTGAGTTTGCGCTTAACAAGCAGGTACTTAAGTTCGGCGAGTTCACGCTGAAATCGGGGCGTAAAAGCCCGTATTTCTTCAACGCCGGGCTGTTTAATACCGGGCGCGACCTGGCACTGTTAGGCCGTTTCTATGCCGAAGCGCTGGTGGATTCCGGGATTGATTTCGACCTGCTGTTTGGCCCCGCGTACAAGGGCATTCCGATTGCAACCACCACGGCGGTGGCGCTGTCGGAGCACCATGACCGCGACGTGCCGTACTGCTTTAACCGTAAAGAGGCTAAAACCCACGGTGAAGGCGGCAATCTGGTAGGCAGTGCGTTGCAGGGCCGCGTGATGCTGGTCGATGATGTGATCACCGCAGGCACCGCGATCCGTGAATCCATGGAGATTATCCAGGCTAACGGTGCAACGCTTGCGGGCGTGCTGATTTCGCTCGATCGTCAGGAGCGCGGGCGCGGCGACATCTCTGCTATTCAGGAAGTGGAACGCGATTATGGCTGCAAGGTCACGTCGATTATTACCCTGAAAGACCTGATTACGTATCTGGAAGAGAAGCCTGAGATGGCGGACCATCTGGCAGCGGTAAAAACGTATCGCGAAGCGTTCGGGGTTTAAGTGTGTTGCCCGGTGGCGCGACGCTTACCGGGCCTACCCGTTCGTAGGCCGGATAAGGCGAAGCCGCCATCCGGCGATGGCGTTACTGCAATTGTGCTGCCACTAACGGCCAGCGGGCGTCAAAATCGTCCGTTGGTCGGTATTTAAATTCGCTGCGCACAAACCGAGAGAGCATCCCCTCGCAAAATGCCAGGATCTGGCTTGCCAGCAGGGCCTCATCAGTAGTATATCCCTCACCTTCCCGCATTTTTTTCTCGCGCAGAACCTGACGCAGCTGAGCTTCGATACGCTCAAAAAGCTGGTTTATACGGCCTTGCAGACGATCCTGTTCAAACATCAGCGCGTGGCCGGTCAGAATACGGGTCAGACCCGGGTTACGTTCACCAAAGCCCAGAATCAGCAGCACAATCAGACGCAGACGCGCGCTGGTGTCTTTTTCATCTTTCAGAATCAGGTTGATGCGCGTGATCAGGCTATCTTCAATAAACTCGATCAGGCTGTCGAACATCCGGGTTTTACTCGGAAAATGACGATACAGCGCCGCTTCTGATACGCCCACAGAGGCCGCCAGCTTTGCGGTGGTGATGCGTTGACTGCCGTCGCTGGATTCAAGCATCAGAGCCAGAGATTGAAGTATTTCTTCGCGACGATTCCTTTTCGCGGTTTGTTTTTCTGCCATGTTACAAAATACCCCTGAAAATAAGCACTTGTCAGGCTGGCAACCACACAGCGACCCGCAAACTGACGTTTGCGGTTTGTTATTGCATTATGGCGCTGTGAGATGCGTGTTTGTCGGGTGGTTATTTGCGCCCGGAATGGCCGAAGCCGCCTTCGCCACGGTCGGTGGCGTCGAAGTCTGCCACCAGGTTAAATTCTGCCTGCACCACCGGTACAAACACCATCTGCGCGATACGCTCGCCCGGCTCAATGGTGAAGCTGTCCTGGCCACGGTTCCAGACGGAGACCATCAGCTGACCCTGATAGTCAGAGTCGATCAGGCCGACCAGATTACCCAGCACGACGCCATGCTTATGGCCCAGGCCAGAGCGCGGCAGGATCACTGCTGCCAGTGACGGGTCAGCAATGTGAATCGCCAGTCCGGTCGGGATCAGGGTCGTTGCACCCGGCGCCAGTTCTACGGCGTCGTCGAGACAGGCGCGCAGGTCAAGACCGGCAGAGCCGGAGGTGGCATACGTTGGCAGCGGAAATTGCTCGCCAACGCGCGGGTCCAGAATCTTAACGTCGATTTTTTTCATCATAACGGGTAACGATCTCGTCCAGTAATTGTTGGCCCAGGAGTGCTTTGCGCTCAAGCGGTAAGACTTTATCTCCATCCTGCCAGAAAAGGTGCAATGCGTTGCTGTCGCTGTTAAATCCTTGCGTGGACAGCGATACGTCGTTCGCGCAAATTAAATCGAGGTTTTTGCGGGTACGTTTTTGCCGGGCATATTCTTCCACATTATTCGTTTCTGCGGCAAACCCAACAACGTAAGGACGATGAGTTTTCAATGCGGCGACACCGGCAACGATATCCGGGTTCTTCACCATTTTTATTGTTAATTCATCGCCTTGCTTTTTAATTTTGGCGTCAGCAATGGTTTCAGCACGGTAATCAGCGACGGCCGCACAGCCGATAAAAATATGCTGCTGTTGTGCATGCGCCTGTACGGCGGCGTTCATTTCCAGCGCGGTCGTCACATCAATACGTTGCACAAACGCCGGTGTGGTAAGCGACACCGGGCCGCTCACCAGCGTGACGTTCGCGCCGCGTTTGGCCGCCGCGGCGGCAATGGCAAAGCCCATTTTGCCGGAGCTGTGGTTGGTGATGTAACGCACCGGATCCAGCGGCTCGCGCGTTGGGCCCGCGGTAATCATGATGTTGAGATGTTGCAGATCGTTGACAGGCGAGAAATGGGCGGCGGCCATATCAACAATCGTCAATGGGTCGAGCATACGGCCCGGCCCCACGTCGCCACAGGCCTGGCTGCCGCTGTCCGGCCCCCAAATCAGCAGGCCGCGTGAGGCCAGCGTTTCCAGATTATGCTGGGTGGCGGCATTGCGGTACATCTGCTGGTTCATGGCGGGCACAACCGCGACGGGCGCAGGCGTGGCAAGGCAAATGGTCGATACCAGATCGTTCGCCATACCGGCCGCCACGCGGGCAATTACATCTGCCGTGGCGGGGGCAAGGATAACCAGATCGGCCCATTTCCCCAGCTCAATGTGGCCCATTGCGGCTTCGGCCGCCGGGTCGAGAAGGCTGTCGGATACCGGGTATCCCGAGACGGCTTGCAGGCTTAGCGGGGTGATAAAGGCTTTGCCGCCTTCGGTGATCGCGACCCGTACGTCGGCCCCGCGCTCGCGCAAACGGCGCACCAGGTCTGGCGTTTTATAGGCAGCAATACCGCCGCTTACGCCAAGAACGATTTTTTTACCGGCCAGGCTCATCATGATTCTTTCCTGTTGGGTTCACCAGAGAGCGGGCATTTTATCACAATCCCTAAAACGGGGTGATGATGTCCTTTATTCACTTTGCGAGGCGTTACGCAAGAACGAAACGTCAGCGTCGAGCCCCGAATTTGCCTGTGGCAGCATAATGGCAAACAGAAGGAGGCCGGGCATGGAAGAGACTGAACTACTGCTACCGCGTGAAAAAATGCTGCGCCATGGCGTCACGTTGCTGAAAGACGACGAGCTGCTGGCGCTCTTTTTACGCACCGGCACGCAGGGAAAAACGGTATTTACGCTGGCGAAAGAGCTGATAGACCATTTTGGTTCACTGCATGGTTTGCTGACCGCCGAGCTGGAGGCGTTTACGCACGTGGAGGGCATCGGCGTGGCGAAATATGCCCAGCTGCGGGGCATTGCGGAGCTTGCCCGGCGATTTTATAACGTGCGTATGGAGGAAGAAGACCCGATCCTGACCCCGGACATGACCCGCGAATTTCTGCAAAGCCAGCTCTCCGATCTGGAGCGGGAGATCTTCATGGTGATCTTTCTCGACAACAAAAACCGGGTACTGAAACATACCCGCCTTTTTTCGGGAACATTGAGCCATGTTGAGGTGCATCCGCGTGAAATTGTGCGGGAAGCGATAAAAGTGAATGCAGCCGGCGTGATCCTCGCGCATAATCACCCCTCTGGCTGTGCAGAACCAAGCAGAGCTGACAAAGCCATTACCGAACGTATTATCAAATGCTGTCAATTCATGGACATTCGTGTGCTGGACCATCTGATAATTGGCCGCGGAGAGTACATTTCTTTTGCCGAACGTGGCTGGATTTAGGCCTTTTCTCGCGATCCATCGGGATCTTTGTCTGTTCGGGACTTGAGCACACCGCCGAGTCAGCGTATACTACGCCACCTTTGAGAATCTCGGGTTTGGCATTTGGGCCTGGCAATCGAGAGTTCAATAGAACTATGCGATGACCGGGCTGTAAAGCCTGACGAGGCGCCGATACCCCATACGAAGCTCGAGCTAATTTGATTTTTGGAGAATAGACATGTCCCGAGTCTGCCAAGTTACTGGCAAGCGTCCGGTGACCGGTAACAACCGTTCCCACGCACTGAACGCGACTAAACGCCGTTTCCTGCCGAACCTGCACTCTCACCGTTTCTGGGTTGAGAGCGAGAAGCGTTTTGTCACCCTGCGCGTATCTGCTAAAGGTATGCGTGTAATCGATAAGAAAGGCATCGATACAGTTCTGTCCGAACTGCGTGCCCGTGGCGAAAAGTACTAAGTACTTAAAGAGGAAATAAATCATGGCTAAAGGTATTCGCGAGAAAATCAAGCTGGTTTCTTCTGCTGGTACAGGTCACTTCTACACCACCACGAAGAACAAACGTACTAAGCCGGAAAAACTGGAACTGAAAAAATTCGATCCAGTTGTACGCCAGCACGTACTGTACAAAGAAGCTAAAATCAAATAATTTTAGTCTCCTTGTATTGAAAAACCCCGCATCTGCGGGGTTTTTTGCATTCTGCATCTCAACGGAGGAACCATGCCTGAATTACCTGAGGTAGAGACCAGCCGCCGCGGTATTGAGCCGCATCTGGTCGGCGCGACTATTCTTCATGCTGTCGTTCGCAACGGGCGTCTGCGCTGGCCGGTTTCCGATGAGATCCACGCGTTAAGCGATAAACCCGTCCTGAGCGTGCAGCGCCGCGCGAAATATCTGCTGCTGGAGCTGCCTGACGGCTGGATCATTATCCATCTGGGCATGTCGGGCAGTCTGCGCATCCTCACCGAAGAATTGCCTGCGGAAAAGCACGATCACGTTGACCTGGTGATGAGCAACGGCAAAGTGCTGCGTTATACCGACCCGCGTCGCTTTGGCGCATGGCTGTGGACCAAAGAGCTGGAAGGGCACAACGTGCTGGCGCATCTCGGGCCTGAGCCGCTCTCAGAGGCGTTTAACGCGGATTATCTCAAAGAGAAGTGTGCGAAGAAGAAGACCCCGATTAAACCCTGGCTGATGGATAATAAGCTGGTGGTGGGTGTGGGGAATATCTATGCCAGCGAATCGCTGTTTGCCGCCGGGATCCATCCCGATCGGCTGGCCTCTTCGCTGTCGGCGCAGGAGTGCGAGCTGCTGGTCAGAGTGATTAAAGCGGTATTGCTGCGCTCAATTGAGCAGGGCGGGACGACGCTGAAGGATTTCCTGCAAAGCGACGGGAAGCCGGGCTATTTTGCGCAGGAGTTGCAGGTTTATGGCCGTAAGGGTGAACCATGCAGGGCCTGCGGGACGCCGATTATTGCCACGAAGCACGCCCAGCGGGCCACGTTCTACTGCCGTCAGTGCCAGAAGTAAGGTTACTTTAGCTTTTCCATCAACGCCTGGTGGACGTTAACCGGCAGGAAGTGGGTAACGTCCCCGTGATGGCGCGCCACCTCTTTCACCAGCGAAGACGAGATGAAAGACCACTCCTTGGAGGGCATCAGGAATACACTCTCCAGCTCCGGCATCAGATGGCGGTTCATGTGCGCCAGCTGCATCTCGTATTCGAAGTCTGCTACCGCGCGAAGCCCGCGGATCAGGATATTGGCCTGCTGAGCACGGGCAAAGTTTGCCATCAAATCGCTGAACCCGACGACCTCAACATTCGACAGATGCGAAATCGCATCGGTGGCCAGCTGCACGCGTTCGTTCAGGTCGAACATCGGCTTTTTGCTCGGGCTGGCGGCGATAGCCAGAATCACCTTGTCGAACATACACGCCGCACGGGTGATGATATCAAGATGACCGTTAGTGATTGGATCGAAGGTACCCGGATAAATCGCTTTTGTGCTCATGGCTCACGTTTTCTCTGAGTAGCCGCGGTTCAGCGCCCACAGCTCGGTGTATTTGTTGAAAGTATACTGGGCATTGACCACCGCCAGTAACCAGCCCTGTTTGCCGTCCAGCACGCCGCCGCGCAGCAGCAGCGTTTTCAGAAACGCGCCCAGCGTGTGGGTGAAGATACCCGTCAGCGTGGCCTTCTTGCCGCGCTGGTGGCGTTCCTGCGCCCATGCAGTGGCATAGTTGAGCTGTTTGCGCTGGAAGCTGGCGAAATCACGGCAGGTCAGGTGAAGCAGATCGCCCGTCAGGGGGATCACCTGAGCGTTATCGCAGGCCAGCGACTCATGAACAAGGTTATCGTTGTACTGATAACGCTCGCGCGCATAGAGGCGCATCACGCGGTCGGGATACCATCCGCTGTGGCGCATAAAGCGGCCCAGGAAATAGTTACGACGCGCGATACTGTAGACCGCGCCAGGCTGCGGCGCGGCAAGCACCGTTTGAATGGCCTGCCGGAGTTCCGGGGTGACGCGCTCGTCGGTGTCGATCATCAGCACATAATCGCCCGTGGCGAACCTCTGCGCACGCTGGCGCTGAATGCCGTAGCCCTGCCAGTCGGTGTCGGTAAAGACTTTTGCGCCCGCTGCACGGGCAACGTCCACCGTGTTGTCCGTACTTCCGGAGTCGAGAATGACGATTTCGTCAGCCCAGGCAACGGAGGCCAGGCAATCCGGAAGCAGGTCGGCGGCGTTTTTGGCGATCATCACGACCGACAGACGCGTTGACATCAGTGGCTCCGCTGCGGCAGATAAGGTTGCAGAAGTTGCAGCAGACGGGTCAGTGCGCCCTGGTTCTGATGCAGGACTTCAACGGCATGTCGACCGTACCACAGGCGGTAATCTTCGTCAGTCAGAAGGGTCGAGACCTCTTTGACCACCGAATCCGCGTCGGTCACAGTGATTAAGCCGTCGGCTTGCTGCAATTTAGCGCAGATATCTTTGAAGTTAAACGTGTGCGGCCCCATCAGAACAGGGATGGCGTGGGCCGCCGGCTCCAGCGGGTTATGGCCACCGCGCTCTACCAGGCTGCCGCCGACAAAGGCGAGATCCGCAATGCCGTACAGCAGCATCAGTTCGCCCATCGTATCGCCAATCACCACCTGCGTGCTGCCTGAGGGGATTTCCCCGCTGCTGCGCAGGGTGAAGCTGAAACCGCCTTTTTGCACCATTTCACGGGCATCTTTGAAACGCTCCGGATGGCGGGGAACCAGAATCAGCAGTAAATCAGGGAATTTTTCCAGCAGCTGGCGGTGAGCCTGAAGAATAATCGCTTCTTCGCCGTCATGAGTGCTGGTGGCAATCCAGACCTGGCGACGCGGCGCCCACTGTCGACGCAGCGTGACCGCACGGGCGGCGAGTTCTGGCGTGACGGAAATATCGAACTTCAGGCTACCCGTGACAGCAAGCTGGTTGCGTTTCAGCCCGAGGGCGATAAAGCGCGCGGCATCTTCTTCGTTCTGCGCGGCAATCAGCGTGATTTTGCTGAGCAGGCGACGCATAAATTTACCCAGCTTGCCGTACCCTTTCGCCGAGCGTTCTGACAGACGCGCATTGGCGATAACCAAAGGGATTTTACGGGCATGCAGGGCGGAAATCATATTCGGCCACAGTTCGGTTTCCATGACGATCACCAGTTTAGGGCGAACGGTATTCAGGAAACGGTTCATGGCGCAGGGAAGATCGTACGGAAGATAGACGTGATGTACGTCTTTACCGAAAGCAGACATCACACGCTCTGAGCCGGTTGGCGTCATCGTGGTGACGGTGATGGGCAGCGACGGATAGCGGTGGCGCAGGGCACGCACCAGCGGAATGGCCGCCAGCGTTTCCCCGACTGACACGGAATGCAGCAGAATACCGTCCGGCGCCACTTTATTGCGGCAGTAGCCATAGCGTTCGGCCCAGCGTTTACGGTACGCAGGCGCTTTACGGCTACGGAGCAACAGTCGCAGCCACACCAGTGGCTGAATGATGTAGAGCAGGGCGGTATACAACAATTCCAAGCGATTATCCGTTTTTTTAGTTTCGGCCGGGAAATTCTAAGCATTTAAGCGTGCTAAAGCTATCTCTTATGCCAGATACCGTTTTAAACGGAAGTAGCGGCGGCCCAGGCGCCAGCGCAAACGCGGGCTTTTGGCACTTTTCCAGATGAGCTTCCAGATCCCGGTGTCGAAGAACTCTTTGATTATCATTGATTTCTTCGCCTCATCCTTCATGTTGTCGAAGGTATGAATAATTCCCAGCCCCTCTTTGGCGATTTGCCAGTGGCAGGCAGGGATATTTTTCACTTTATCCGGGTAACGCTGGTTAATGGCATCAAGCATCTTCAGGATCTTCATGTAATGACGCGCGGAGCGAATAAGCGTGTCGTCATTATCCGGGGTGTGCGATACCGAGGCGGAGTGTATGTAGTAGTCGTAAAAGCGTTCGCTGGTGTACTGGACGCGTTCCGCAGCAAGCAGCACCTCGGTAGTCCACGGGATATCCTGATGGCGCAGGCCAGGCTCGAAGCGGAAACCGTTCTGACGAATAAAATCGTGGCGATAGATATTGAGCCAGGTCACATGCAGGAACTTACGTGAATCCAGCGCCTTTTTTAGCCATGCCGCGCCATTCATGACGCCCGTTGAGGCGAGCTTATCTTCAGGGAAGATAGGGCGAGACGGTTTTTTGTTATTTTCCCAGACGTAGTTGCCATTGCAGGTGGCGACGTCCAGGTTCTGCGTGACGGCCATATCCAGCAGACGCTGGTACATGCCGGGTTTAAAGACGTCATCAATATCCGGAAAAGAGAGATATTGGCCGGTCGCAACGGCCAGGCCGGTATTACGCGCGATGGACACGCCCTGATTAGGTTGTTCAATAACCTGCATCTGTGGCAGCGTTTCACGCCATTTTTCGACAATCTGCATCGAGCGGTCAGTAGAGCCATCATTGACGATGATGACTTCCATACTGTCGATATGCTGATTGACAAGGCAGGTAAAGAACTGATCGAGAAAAGCTTCACCGTTATAAACGGCAACCACCACGCTTAACAAAGGCGCTGAATTTTGCATATGAAACCTGATTATTTTTGGTTGTCGACCAAAGCAATGTATTGCTGGCAAATGGCGTTGATACCGAACGATGCGATCGTTTCGCGATCAACAACCGGCGGAGAGGCATACAGTTCTGCCAGAGTTTTCGCCAGTGATTCGTCGGTTAACGCTGTCAGACCACGTGCCAGGGGGCCAGTAAGGATCTCAGCAGGGCCGCCAGGGCAGTTTGTACTCACCGGTGGGGTCTGACAGATAATGGACTCCACCAGTACATTACCAAAACCTTCGCAGTCGGAACTTAACACTAAAAGGCGAGCCCCTTTGATCCACGGATAGGGGTTGGTTTCGAACGGGCGGAAAATGATCTTATTTTCGATTCCAAGCTCAGCCGCTAACTGTTTGAGCTGGTCTATTTTGGCGTCAGAGCCTTTGCCCATTAACACCAGCGATGCGTCGATCTTGCTCAGCGCGAACGCGCGCAGAAGCCGGTCGTGTCGCTTGTGTTCATGAAAACGGCCAACGTGGATAATGTAATCCTGCCCCTGCATCTCAAAGGGCGCTTCTGCCAGACGCTGAATTTCAGGGATATCGAAGGGGTTATGGATAACCGCTTTGCGCCGCAGGGGGATAGCGAGTACTTCAGCGAGATCGTGCAGCACGGCGCCGGATACCGCCACAACGTTGCGGTTTTCATAGGTATGGCGAATTTTATAATGCTTAAACCAGCGGGAAAGCCCGCTGCGATGGCGTAAATAGGAGAAGGAAAACATCCCGTGTACGCAGAACCAGACCTTGTCCCGATCCAGCGCGCGGCTGTGCGCCACGATACGGTCGGTTTTATGCAGATGCGAGAAGACAACGTCAAATTTACCGCTGCGTTCTGCCTGCTCAATGGCGCGATCCAGCAAACGGGCGCGACGCGGGATCTCGGTCAGCTTCCGCCAGGGTTTTTTACAGGTATCCTGCACAACCTGAAAATCGATGCCTTCCGGAATGGCGTAGTCGCACACCTTCCGTAAGGAGAAAAGGGTAACCTGATGCCCCAGTTCTGTCAGTCCGCTGGAGAGGGTGAGAACCGTTTTTTCAGCTCCTCCACCGGGTAAACCATCAATAATCATTAGGATGCGCATTATTAATCCAGTAATTTTTGATAAAGCGAAATAAGCTCACTTGACAGTTTTTCAGGGGTTGCTTCTCTGACGCGTTCACGCGCCGCAAGCCCCATATTGTTATTTTTTGCCAGTGAAGGAATGGACACGACGGCCTCCTTCAATGTGCGGATATCAAGTGCATCACAGTAAAACCCGTTCTGGCCTTGCGCAATAAATTCTGATCCACCGCAACTCTCTGACGTAATGACGGGCAATCCGCAGGCCATTGCTTCAAGTATGACGTTAGGAAAAGGATCATACAGCGTCGGCAGCAGTAAACCATCAGAAAGCTGATAAAATGGCAGCGTCTCTTTTTGCATCCCCAGGAAACGGATTTGCCCCTCACAGCCTAATGAACGGGCGAGGTCGCGATAGCGGCTTTCCGCTTTATCCTGACCGACTACAATCAGCCACGCCGATGTTCCTGCTATCGCCTGAATAGCGCTTGCCAGACCCTTGCGTTCAAACCCCGAACCCACGAAGCAGAAAATGACGGCATCAGCGGGTAAGCCAAATTGCTTACGCAGTACAGCACGCTGACGCTCTTCTGCCGGAACGAAGCGGCTGGAATCTATTGAATTATAAATCACATGTATCTTTTTTGCGTCAATATCAAAGTCTTCGACGATTTCGCGTTTGATCATCTCCGCATTACAGATAACGGCTTTCAGCTCGGGCGCCTGATACATTTCACGCTCTGCGTGCATTACGTAGCGGTGATAGCGATCGTGCATAAGCAGCTTCGCGCGCCAGGCGGGGAGAATACGCGACCGCTGTAGCAGCCAGCGTCGATGCACGCCATCTCCGGCGCGGTAAATATCACAGCCCGGAATGCGTTCGTGGCTCTGCACAATATCAAACTGCTGTTGCTGCCAGAGCGCGCGCGCGGCATGTGCGAAGCCGCGTTCACGGCTGATGCGACCCCATTTCCGTGGATCGCAAATATGAATGTGCCAGTCGTCCTGCTTTTCGCCCTGCCACTCGCGAGTGATGACGTTGAGCTCAAGGTTTTGATTGCTCAGCGCGGTGAGTGCCCTGGAGACAAAACGTTCCGCTCCCCCATCCGGACGATATTTTTGGCGCACGATGGCCAGACGATGAAGCTTCATTGCAGGTATCTCCTTGCGGCGGAGACGACGGCATCAACGGGTATGGCGTCGAGATAACGTTCCGTCGTTTTTGTATCAATGGCGTCAGGGTTGGGAAGCGGGCCGTAGTTACCTGCCCAGATGACCTCGCCGTTAACCTGCCATGGCGACCAGAACGTCAATTTTGACGGGCCAAACAGCGCCACGCAGGGCGTCTGAAGGGCGGCGGCCATGTGCATGGGTACGGAGTCAACGCCGATGAAGAGGTTCGCATGATCGATAAGTGCGGCCAGCTGGCGCAGGGTTAACTGTCCTGCCAGCGAAACAACACCCGTTTGCGGGGAGGCGGCAAGGATGCGATCGATCATCGCCAGCTCTTTTTTATCCGGACCTGCGGTAAGAACGATGGTGTGGCCATCCTGCTGCAACGCGGCGATAGTTTGCGCCATTTTGCCTTCGTCCCAGCACTTAAAGAACCAGCGTGAAGTGGGTTGAATAACGATGAAGCCTTCTCCCACGCCCTTTTGCGTCAGCTTTTGCTGAGCATGGTGCCAGTCATCCGCGCTGTAAGCCATGGTGACGGTAGGGTTGGACGCTACCGGCAGCGCTGACAGTATGGAGAGATTTTGTTCAACGGTATGCAGCGACTGATGACTGGCCACAGAAACCAGTTCACTGTGACAAAAACGCCAGAATGCATTATTGCGCTTGTTAAAGGCAAACCCGAGCCGAACCGGTGCGCCGGTGAAGCGGGTGACAATCGCGCTGCGCCACTGATCGGCCAGATTAATCACCAGGTGATAATGTTGAGCGCGCAACGCACGAAGCAGCTGCCACTCTTTTTGCAGGTGCTTTAGCGTCCCCAGCTGCTTCCATTTACGATCGATACCGTAGATCGTACCGATTGCCGGATGCGCGGCGAGCATGTCTCGCGTCTCTTCATAGAGAAGCACGTCGATTTGGGCTTCAGGCCATTTTTGGCGTAATGAATTGATGACGGGGGTAGTGAGTAACATGTCACCATGATGGCGAAGTTTGATCAGTAAAATGCGCAAATCAGGCGTGTCAGGTAAGTTATTCATCATCATCTTATCGGCGTTGTACTATTGGCAATTCTAATAGACCTGGTAACGACTTGCACTCTTTCTCCATAATGTCGGGAATTTCCCGGGAAGGGTTTACTCCTGCTTTCGGGCGTGCGTAACATAGCGCTAACTATTTTGTCTTGCGGGCTCCTTATGAAAAAACCAGCGTTTATCATCACGATCGATACCGAAGGGGATAATCTCTGGCAGAACCACCGGGTGATCAAAACGGAAAACGCGCGCTACCTGGCGCGGTTTCAGGCGCTTTGTGAACGTTTCGGCTTTAAGCCCGTCTGGCTGACCAACTACGAGATGGCTGTCGAACCGGTATTTATTGCGTTCGCTAAAGAGGTCATAGCCCGCGGCCAGGGTGAGGTGGGGATGCATCTCCATGCCTGGAACAGCCCTCCGGAGCACGATCTCACCGGTGATGACTGGCGCTGGCAGCCTTATCTGATTGAGTTTTCAGACGAGGTGATGCGTGAGAAAGTGGTATTTATGACCCGCTTACTGGAAGAGACCTTCCAGACAAAAATGCTCAGCCATCGCGCCGGGCGCTGGGCATTTGACAGCCGTTACGCCAGGCTGCTGATTGAGCTGGGGTATCAGGTAGATTGTTCCGTCACGCCGCGCGTGAACTGGCGAAATGCGAAAGGTGCCCCTCAGGGAAGTGGCGGAACGAATTACCAGCATTTTCCCGATCGCGCTTACTTTCTGGACGCAGACGATATTTCCCGTCCTGGAAACAGCCCGTTACTCGAAGTGCCGATGAGCATCCAGTATAAACACCCGGCATGGCTGAATTCCCTGAAGCAGGGGTATGATCGTCTTCGCGGTAAATACCGTTCTCCGTCAGTTAACTGGTTACGCCCGTCCGGCGGGAACGCGGCGGAGATGATTAAGGTTGCGCAGCAGTGTCTGTCTCAGGGGAATGACTACGTGGAGTTCATGCTTCATTCTTCAGAATTTATGCCTGGCGGCAGCCCGACGTTTAAAGATGAGGCGGCGATTGAAGGTTTATATCAGGATTTGGAGCAGCTCTTTACCTGGTTATCAGATAAAACGGTGGGAATGACGCTGGCGGAGTTTTACCAGTACAAAAAAGCATAATGCCCGCCAGGCGGGCATATTTGCTATTGCTGCTTTGTTTGCGAGAAAGGTGTACTCAACGCAAAGATAATCATAAAGAAGATGAGGGCTTCTGAGCTGAGCAGTATGACATCCGTCAGTCCATACAAAAGCAAAAGAAGCATCGACGTTAGCAGCAGCGCATTTCTGTTTCGCAGAGCATACGCAATCATCGAAACAAAGAAAAAGAGCATTACCGCCACGCCGGGGATCCCCTGCAAAGAGAACTTCTCAATGAATTCGTTGTGCAGGTGGACCTGAATGTATTCGAGCGCGCTGCCAAGGTGTGGATGTCCGTCTTTAATATACTGCCGCGTCCATGCTTCACGCTCTTCGAGTGATTGTCCTAACGGATGGGCAAGTCCATTCTGAATACCTACCGTCCACATGGAAAAACGCGCGCCGAGTGACGTGCGGTCAATACCCTGTTGATATCTCTGATATTCAAGCTGTGTTTGCGATATTTTAGGCGATATTAACGGCTTGTAGCTAACGATGATAATACCAGCCACAATACATAAAAAGATGAGGGTGGATTTAAGGTGAATACGCCTGAAGTGATAGAGCGTCAGCACTATCGCCAGGAGCAGATAAAGCCCCATTGCAGCGCGCGTGCCCGTGAGCAGTATGACGAAGTAAGAAAGTAAAATGGTTAAACCAGCAACAACGTAAAGCGTCACGTTCTTCTGTAGGTAAAGACTGTATACGAATGCCAGCGATAACACGGAATACACATAAGCTGAAACGGTGGCTCGGTTAATCGCCATCTCGACGCGAGCCATCCCTTGCGTTGCCTGCCACAGGCCATATCCCGTTGCGAGTACAAACCCCGCAGCTGAGGCGTAAAGGAAATATTTTTTAAAGGTCTCTTTATCGAGATAGGATTTAAAACGGTCAATATAGAATATCAGGACGCTCGCCAGGATTAATTTTTTACTTGAATCGAGATAATCGCTGTAAAGATTCATCCCCTGATTATGGTACTCATAGATGAGATACCAGCTAAGGTTCAGTAATCCAATCAATAAAATCGGCAGCGCTATGGTAAAGGGACGCAGCGTGATTTTTTTATATTCGAACGCCAGGCCGATAATGCTGACGTAAATAGCAATATAGAAAAACTCTCTCTGTTTTCCTGAACTAACCAATGCCAACATCAAAGAGATGAGGCTCAAAATGAGTGTCAGTTGATACAGTCGTGGTCTTATTTTTTCCATAACGCCTCAATAACCCTTTTTTTGTAGCTAAAACGAACATCGGTGGAAAGGAAAAACGACAATGTATACATGGATTTTACGCGTTGCGTAACGAGCGCCATGTGTTGGTCTGAAAGATATGTCCGATGATTGCTGTAGATATCAAACCAGTGGCAATTGACGAGATGCCTGTAAGAGGATGGAAATGTGTTTTCCATCTGTAGCGTACACTCGACCAGCGTAGATATTTTGCTGGCATCCAGAACGCTCGATAAACTGTCGCTGCGTTTAATATAATAATAGTGGCCCTGGCGCTGATAAGCTATTTTACTCGACTGCATTAGCATGCCGGGAAAAACAGCGAAATCCTCATAGCATTGCAGAGAGGGAATCGGATTGTTTTCATATAGCTTACGATGAACAAACTGACCGATGAGATGCGCCTGAAAATCTTTGTGGCGTAAGAAACGGGAGATTGCTTCATGCTGTGACAAGGAAATAGGGTTAAATCCCCGCCACTCTGCGCTTATTTTCCGGGGATCGCGAATCTCAAGCAAACGCGTCAGCAGCATGTCCGGGCGCTGTGCTTTCAGGAAGGTGATTGCGTCTCTCAGGCTACGCGGCTTTAAGCAATCGTCACTGTCGAGCATCGTAATGTACTCTCCCGATGCCAGCGCGACGGCACTGTTTCGGACCTGGCCTACGTTACGAAAGTTCACGGTCCGGGTTATGACCTGCGGAAATTTAGGCGACCACTCGTCAATTATTGCCTGCGTGGCATCCTCAGAACTGTCGTTAAAAATGATGACTTCGGTGTCTTGGTCTGTTGCTGCCAGCAGGCTCGAAAGCGTGGCGGGCAGCGTATCTTCAGCATTATGCGCAGCAATGATGACGCTTAAAAAAGCCATAAAAATTAGTGTCCTTGAGCGTCGGTAGCGCGATCCAGTGAGCGGGCTTTCGGCAAGCGTCGAATAAACTGCTGGAGTTCGTCTAAAGCGGGTTCAGTCACCGCGAAAAGCTCTTCCCTCTCCTGAGGGAAATAATAACGTGTTTCAAAGACATAAGAGCAAATGTTGTCGTCATTACCAATCAGCATCACGTTGCCAAGCGGACGCTGTTCATAGTGGCAGCAAGGCCCAAACAGCAGAACCACCGGCACGCCGACAGCGTCTGCAATGTAGACATTGCCCGAATCAGACGCGATGTAGCAGTCCATTTTAGAAATGGCCCAGGGAAGCTCTTCGAGCGAAATTTTGCCAATCAGATTGATAAAATTCGGGATGTCACCGTAAAGGCGGGTGATATCGTCCATCCACGACTGTTCGTTTGGCGCGCCGAAGACATAAAACTCGCAGGGTAAATCGGCGAGACGATCCACAATCCGCTTCCAGATAGCAGGCGGCACCGTTTTGGCTTTATTACCCGCCGCAATGCTGATGCCGATGCGGATAACGTCTGGTTTATCAAGAATGGCCGGGTAAGTCGTCGGTTTGAAGAGCGGCTTTGTGGCGTGCTTGGGAGAGTCTTGCCAGGTAAGCGAGCGGTCGGCCAGTTTCAGGTAGTTCGTCACCGAAAGCGTTTTTTTGCCGTGCTCAACGGTACCGTCGGCCGCGAGATAGAAAATCCCGTGATACCACCTGCGTGTGTAAATGCTTAGAAATTGTTTGTTTTTTGCATTGCAGACGGAGGCAAAAAAGAGGTTTACGCTGTTGGGCTGTAGCAGGTAGATGTTGTCGTAGCGGTTCATGATCCTGCAAGCGAAGCAGAGCTTACGCCACAGGCTGCGCTTATGCTGCTCAATAAAATAGATCTGCTCGATAGTCTCATCATGCTTCGCCAGCGCGCCAACGCTGCGACTGACCAACACATCGCTTTTTTGCAGATGTGCCAGAAGAGGTGTCGCATTAATAAAGTCACCGATTTTGGCTGTCTGAATGACAAGGTTTTTGCCCGTGTCTTTCCGAAACAGCTTCCGGAGGAGCTTCACCGGAAAGAGTAAAATCAGCAGAAATACATAACTCATGGGTTAAATATCCCTGTTGGAAAGCCGATGGCTGCCCTGTAAAAATGAAAAAATAGCATCTGCGCTAATATCCTTCGTTTGTTGCGTAGGGCTGACCATCTGATGCTGGTTTTTACCGTAACCCCCGATCAACCCCGGATCGGTCGGGCCGAAAATCGTGATATTAGGACGATCCAGTGCGGCGGTTAAATGGCTTAACCCTGTATCCACAGAAACGACGGCGTTAGCGCCCGCCAGCTGTGCGGCAACTTGCGCCAGCGTGAGTTTGGGTAACACCTCGACGTGGGAAAAGCCTGCTGCCAGACGCTCCGCGCGCTGCCGCTCATGTTCAGCGCCCCACGGGAGTTTAATATGGATACCGCAAGGTTGCATTAGTTCAATCAGTCTTCGCCAGTGCGTTTCCGGCCAGTGCTTGTCGTCGCGCGTTGTGGCATGCAGGAAGACCAGATACGGCTCGCTATCCTTCTCCGTTTCGCGCAGAAAATGCTGTGCGATGGCGTAGTCACCCTGGGCGTCGGGTTTTGCATAGCCGAGACTCTTTGCGAACAGCTCGCGGGTGCGTTCCACGGCGTGTTGCTGCTTCGCAATATGGTGGCGACGATTATAGAACAGGCTCGCCAGCGGTTCGCGGGCGGTTTGCCAGTCCATACCGTGCTTTACGCCGTGCGCCAGACGCGTGACCAGCGCCGCGCTTTTCACCAGCCCCTGCGCGTCGATAATCGCGTCGTAACGCTGCGCCTGTACCGCTTCGCGAAAGGCTTTACGTTCGGCTCTAATCGGTGCGGAAAACCACGCTTTGCGCCAGCGGCGAATGGCCACCGGGATCACGCGGTCAACGGCTTCATGCCAGGTGGGGATCTGCGCGAAGCCTTCTTCTACCACCCAGTCAAAACGGATGCCTGGAATGGCCCGCATCGCGTCCGTCAACGACGGCAGCGTATGCAGAACATCACCCATTGAGGAGGTTTTAACGATCAATACCCGCATCCGTTATCCTTCTTCGCTCAACAGCAGTTCGTTGAGTTCTTCGAGAACGCGCTGCGGCGTAATGTCGATCAGGCTCTGATGGTAACCTTCTGCCGCATCGCCTTTGCGGACTTTGTGATAGCCGGTAATGAGACGGATAACGCGCGCCTTGTGCGACAGCGGCGGCGTGAAGTCCGGACTGCTCGGGCCATACAGCGCGACCAGTGGGCGATCCAGCGCGGCGGCGACGTGCATTAAACCGGAGTCGTTCGTTACCACGGCCTTACAGGCGGCAATCAGGATAACCGCCTGCTCAAGCTGCGTTTCGCCGGCCAGGTTGCGGCACCAGGCCTGTTGCTCTGTGCTGAGCGTGGCGAGAATTTCGTTGCCTGCCTCGTGATCCTTCGCCGAGCCAAACAGGACAATCTGATAGCCCTCGTCGATCAGCTGTTTCGCCAGTTCAGCGTAGTGGTAGTGCGGCCAGCGTTTTGCCGGGCCAAACTCCGCGCCGGGACAGAAGCCAATCATCGGGCGTTCGGACGAAATGCCAAACGCGTTGCAGGTGTGGGATTTCTCCCCGTCGTTAACCTGAAGCTGCGGCCACAGCAGCGGCTGCGGCAGATCTTTCGCGCTGCGCATGACGCCTTTGTCGTAGGCCAGCGCCACGTAGCGCTCCACCATCAGCGGCCAGGCTTCTTTATCCAGCACCCGGGCATCGTTCAGCAGGCCGTAGCGCATTTCGCCGCGCCAGCCGGTACGGTGCGGGATACCCGCAAAGAAGGGCACAAGGGCGGATTTGAAGGAGTTAGGCAGTACGTATGCGCGATCGTAGCGCTTCTCGCGCAGGCTATGGCCGAGCTTGCGGCGTTCGCCGATTTCTAGCGCCCCGTGGCCGAGCGGCATCGGGATCGCCTCGTTCACTTCCGGCATGCGCGATAACAGCGGACGGCACCATGCGGGTGCCATCACGTCGATTATCGCCTGGGGATAACGCGCCTTGAGCGTGCGATAGAGACTTTGCGACATCATCATGTCGCCCACCCATGACGGGCCGATCACCAGAATCTTCATGCTTATGCGTCGCGGTTCAGCCAGGCCATATATTCCGTTACGCCTTCGGCAACGGTCTTGAACGGCTTGTCGTAGCCCGCGGCGCGCAGGTTGGTCAGGTCCGCCTGCGTGAACGCCTGGTAGCGGCCTTTCAGCTTATCCGGGAACGGAATGTACTCGATGCTGCCTTTCTTATGGTACGCCAGCGTGGCGTCAGCCACCGCCTGGAAGGATTCCGCGCGGCCCGTGCCCAGGTTGAAAATGCCGGAGACGCCGTTTTCCAGGAACCACAGGTTTACGGCCGCAACGTCGCCTACGTAGACGAAGTCACGCTTGAAGCCGTCGCTGCCTTCGAACAGTTTTGGACTTTCACCGTTATTCAGCTGCGTGTTCAGGTGGAACGCCACGCTCGCCATGCTGCCCTTGTGCCCTTCGCGCGGCCCGTAAACGTTGAAGTAGCGGAAGCCGACAATCTGCGAGTTCGCTTCCGGCAGGATCTGACGCACGTACTCGTCAAACAGGAACTTGGAGTAGCCGTAGACGTTCAGCGGCTGCTCGTATTCGCGAGATTCGATGAAGTCCGAGGTGCGCCCGCCGTAGGTTGCTGCTGAAGAGGCATACAGGAACGGAATTTCACGCTCCAGGCAGTAGTGCAGGATCTCTTTAGAGTACTGATAGTTGTTATCCATCATGTACTTGCCGTCCCACTCGGTAGTGGAAGAGCACGCACCTTCGTGGAAGATGGCTTCGATCTCGCCGAACTCTTCACCCGCCATAATCTGGATAAGGAAGTCTTCTTTATCCATGTAGTCAGCGATGTTCAGATCCACCAGGTTAACGAACTTGGTGCCGTCTTTCAGGTTGTCCACCACCAGAATGTCGGTGATGCCCTTATCATTGAGGGCCTTAATAATGTTGCTGCCGATAAAGCCCGCGCCGCCGGTAACGATGATCATAACTGTAACCTTTGAAGTGTTGAGCCCGGGGACAATCCCGGACGCTAATAGTCATATCATATCATCACAATGCCCGGTCTTCAGCCATTCACCGATATGCAGCAGGGGTACACGTGATTTATGCTGCAAAAACGAGAAGAGATACGGCGTCATCTCGTCATGAACTATAGGTTTGGGTAATATGTGCCAAAATTTGCCGAGTCTGGAGAATTGCAATGCGTGGTGATTTTTACAAACAGTTAAACAGCGACCTCGACACCGCACGTGCGGAAGGGTTGTTCAAAGAAGAGCGTATTATCACGTCTGCCCAGCAGGCGGACATCACCGTTGCCGACGGCAGCCATGTGATCAACTTTTGCGCGAACAACTACTTAGGTCTTGCGAATCACCCTGAGCTGATTGCCGCCGCGAAAAACGGCATGGACACCCACGGCTTCGGCATGGCCTCCGTGCGCTTCATCTGCGGCACCCAGGACAGCCACAAGCAGCTTGAGCAAAAGCTGGCGAACTTCCTCGGAATGGAAGACGCGATTCTGTACTCCTCCTGCTTCGACGCCAACGGCGGTCTGTTTGAAACCCTGCTCGGCGCAGAAGATGCGATTATCTCCGACGCCCTGAACCACGCCTCTATCATCGACGGTGTTCGCCTGTGTAAAGCGAAGCGTTTCCGCTACGCCAACAACGATATGGTTGAGCTGGAAGCCCGCCTGAAAGAGGCCCGTGAAGCGGGGGCCCGCCACGTGCTGATCGCGACCGACGGCGTGTTCTCCATGGACGGCGTGATCGCCAACCTGAAGGGCGTGTGCGACCTGGCGGATAAATACGACGCGCTGGTGATGGTCGATGACTCCCACGCGGTCGGTTTTGTCGGCGAAAATGGCCGCGGCTCCCACGAATACTGTGATGTGATGGGCCGCGTGGACATCATCACCGGGACGCTGGGCAAAGCGCTCGGCGGCGCGTCCGGCGGTTATACCGCTGCGCGTAAAGAGGTGGTTGAGTGGCTGCGCCAGCGCTCCCGCCCGTACCTGTTCTCCAACTCCCTGGCGCCGGCGATTGTGGCCGCCTCCATCAAAGTGCTGGAGATGGTGGAGTCCGGGGCTGAACTGCGCGACCGCCTGTGGGCAAACGCCCGTCTGTTCCGCGAAAAAATGAGCGCCGCAGGGTTCACCCTGGCCGGCGCTGACCACGCGATCATCCCGGTGATGCTGGGCGACGCAGTTGTGGCGCAGCAGTTTGCCCGCGAGCTTCAGAAAGAAGGGATTTACGTGACCGGGTTCTTCTTCCCGGTGGTACCAAAAGGTCAGGCGCGTATCCGCACCCAGATGTCTGCGGCGCATTCGCCTGAACAAATTGAGCGTGCGGTGGAAGCCTTTACCCGCATCGGCAAACAGCTGGGCGTAATTGCCTGAGGACGTGTGATGAAAGCGTTATCCAAACTGAAAGCGGAAGAAGGGATTTGGATGACCGACGTGCCGGAGCCGGAAGTCGGTCATAACGATCTGCTGATCAAAATTCGTAAAACCGCCATCTGCGGTACTGACGTTCACATCTACAACTGGGATCAGTGGTCGCAAAAAACCATTCCTGTCCCAATGGTTGTCGGTCACGAATATGTTGGTGAAGTGGTCGGCATCGGCCAGGAAGTAAAAGGCTTTAGCATTGGCGATCGCGTCTCGGGTGAAGGCCATATTACCTGCGGTCACTGCCGCAACTGCCGCGGCGGTCGCACCCACCTGTGCCGCAACACCGTCGGCGTGGGCGTGAACCGTCCGGGCTGCTTCGCGGAATATCTGGTGATCCCGGCGTTTAACGCCTTCAAAATCCCGGACAATATCTCTGACGATCTGGCCTCCATCTTCGACCCGTTCGGCAACGCGGTACACACCGCGCTCTCCTTCGACCTGGTCGGTGAAGACGTGCTGGTCTCCGGCGCCGGCCCAATCGGCATTATGGCGGCAGCCGTGGCGAAGCACGTGGGCGCGCGCAACGTGGTGATCACCGACGTGAACGAATACCGCCTGTCGCTGGCGCGCAAAATGGGCGTCACCCGCGCGGTGGATGTCTCGAAAGAGAGCCTGACCGACGTGATGGAAGAGCTGGGTATGACCGAAGGCTTTGACGTCGGTCTGGAGATGTCCGGCGCGCCGCCGGCGTTCCGCACCATGCTGGATACCATGAACCACGGTGGGCGTATCGCGATGCTGGGCATTCCGCCGTCAGATATGTCCATCGACTGGAACAAAGTCATCTTCAAAGGGCTGTTCATCAAGGGCATCTATGGCCGCGAGATGTTCGAAACCTGGTACAAGATGGCAGCGCTGATCCAGTCCGGCCTGGATCTGTCCCCGATTATCACTCACCGATTCTCCATCGATGAGTTCCAGCAGGGCTTTGACGCGATGCGTTCCGGCCAGTCAGGGAAAGTGATCCTGAGCTGGGATAAGTAAACAAAAAGGGGCCTCAGGCCCCTTTTTTACTGATTCTTTTTCTCTTCATCCGTCAGGTAGCGCACCTTGCGGGTGTAGTCCTGCCCTTTGAACAGCAGTTTGTTATCCGGCGATTCAAGATACTTCTGCCATTCGGAAAGCGGGAAACCCCCGTGCGCGCCAATCACCTCTTTCGGCACTAC
The DNA here is from genome assembly GCF_014895905.1 of Enterobacter cloacae complex sp. P15RS. Classification (NCBI taxonomy): domain Bacteria; kingdom Pseudomonadati; phylum Pseudomonadota; class Gammaproteobacteria; order Enterobacterales; family Enterobacteriaceae; genus Enterobacter; species Enterobacter cloacae complex sp. P15RS. The sequence goes on from NZ_JADBQL010000001.1 coordinate 42,641, forward strand.
GGCTTCCTGTCCGCCGATCTTCTTGGAGACCGGCCAGTTCATCCAGTCGCCCAGGTTAACCGTTTTTATATCCAGCATGTCCAGCAGCGCAGCGAGCGGCAGCTGATCGGTCGGCGGCTGGGTATCGTCCATCAGCTCCCAGGTATCCTGGAACAGCGTCAGCCACAGCGGGCAGATGCGGCGCCAGGTCTTTTTGGTTGCGGCGAGAAACGCGCCGTTAACGTGATCGACCAGATACGGGCGCACCGTTTCTTTGTAATAGGCCGGCACTTTTTCTGCGGGGGCGCCGTCCAGCTTGGCAATCATTTTGCCCTGACGGAAGCTGGAGTAGATGTGCATATCGGCCATGTTGATCTGGGGCATCTTCAGCAGGTTGAGATCGGAGTCGATCATCAATACGCCTTCACCGCGCGCCTGAAGCGGAGCGTTAAGCTTCACCAGACGGCTGAGGTAGATCTGCTTATAGCGGTACCCCTCTTCACGTTTTGGCAGCGTGAGGGTCACAACGCGGGTTTTTGGCGGCAGCTCGCCGAAAGCGGATTCAGGCTGATCGCTGACGATAACAATCTCGCTGACGTCGGTGGCGTAACGCGCTGCAAAGGTCGCTGACAATAACGCCTCTTCGACGAAATCCGCGCCCGTACAGGGGATCACAATGGAATCAACCGCAACGAGATCGCGCGTGGCCGGAAGGGAAGCGTAAGGAATGTTATGACGCCCGGTAATGTGGCGGTAGCGAGCATTCAGGAATTTAAACATGTTCTTCTCGTTTGGTTATTGCGCGCCAAGAACGGCCTCGACACCGTTAACATAGCTTTCAATTGCATACGCGTTGCAGACATTCTGGTGCGCGGCTGCGGCGAGCCGGGCGCGCAGAGCAGGATCCTGCCAGATATTATCCAGATGTTGAGCAAGTTGCGACACATCGCTCCACGGGAACAGCAATCCGGTCGACTCGTGGTCGATCAATTCTGCCGTGCCGGTCACCTTTGAGCCAATCACCGGAATGTTCAGCAGCATTGCCTCCAGCACGACGCGGGGCAAACCTTCGCTCTTTGAAGCCAGAATAAACGCGTCAAAGGTGGCGAGATAGTCAAAAGGCGTATTCTGGAAACCGGTAAAAATGACGTGCTCAGCAATCCCCAGCGCGTCAGCCTGTGCCGTCAGCGCGCCGCGTTCAGCCCCTTCACCGACCAGCACCATCTTCCATTTTGCCTGCGGGTGCTTCTGGTTGAACTGGGCCAGCGCCTCCAGCGTGTGATGGTTGGCCTTGCGGGGGATTAACGATCCAATGCTGCCGAACACAAACGTGTCGTCATCGATGTTCAGACGCTGGCGCATGGCGCGTCGGTCGGGCAAGGGCTGGTGGATGTCGATGGCGTTATTGACCGTGGTGCACAGCGCTGGCCGGACGCCATGCTGAAGAAGCACGCGTTCAACGCCGTGCGAGACGGCGATAATTTTTGTGGCGTGGGCATTCACCAGCTTCACCAGCGGCGGGGTCAGCGCCGGTTCAATCCGGCAGTGCTGGATTATCCGCGCATGCAGGTTCGCGCCCGCCAGATACCCTTCTTCGTTAGAGCCCGGCTGGTTGTTCATGTACAGCGTATCGAAACCGCCTTCCCTGAAAATCGTCTCGATCTTGCTGACGTTGGGCCGGATGCGCCAGAGCGTATCAATATGTCGGGTAAACGCCTTGCGGGCGCTGCGCGAGAAAAACAGCAGGCCACGGCCCAGCTCTTTCGCAACCTTCGCCCAACCGGGCTGCTTTTGCTGCGGAATGACAATTAACGGGATGCCAATGCCGTTCAACACCTGGCCGATGGTTTCCCCTTCGGCCCGGCTGTAATCGCTGTAAAAACAACAGGTAATATCAAACTTCTCGCGGTTAATCCGCTTCAGAAGTTCGAGCATGCTGTTGGTGCCTCCTCCCCACTCTTTACCGGTGTCGAGGAGCAGAATTTTGTGTCGTTGCGGCATCTTTCTACCTTAATCGCCTGTCACTGGGTTGGGCTCGCTGCTGTTTTTTTCCCCCAGCCCTGCCACTGGTGCTGGAAGTACTGCACCAGCGTACTCTGGCTTACGCTTTCGCCAATTACCGTGAAGAAGCGGGTGGCATACACCGGTTCAGGCGGCTGCTTCAGCGTGCAGTTCTTCACGCCACGGAACGGGTTACGCGGCTGCGTTGCGGGCGGTTGCGCACTACCCGGGCGAGAGGTATCCACCTGAGGTTCGTTGAGCAGATCGCTCGGACGCACCAGCGTGATATCGGCGGGTAAGCTCGGTAACATTTGCTGCAAAACGCGAACGGTAGACGGATGCGGGTGCCCGATGGCAATCGCCGAACCGTTACGGCGCGCCAGCTGAACCGCTCGGTTGAACTGCACGCGGATATCCGCTTCGTTCTGGGAGTCGTCCAGGAAGACTTTGCGCTTGATGACCTTCACCCCCGTACCCTGAGCGGCACGCATCGCCTGGCTGTTGCCAATGGTCATGCTGTCCAGGAAATAGAGATTGTAACGCTCCAGCGCCTGCATCACCTTCAGCATACCGTACAGGCTGGAGGTCATCGCGCTGCCCATATGGTTATTCAGACCCACGGCATACGGCACTTTATTGTACGCATCGCGGATGATGCGATCGATCTCGTCGCTGCTCATGTCCGGGCGCAGGGTATCTTTTTCCAGCGGCTGCTTGCTGAGGGGAGCCATCGGCAGATGGATGAGCACCTGATGGCCGCCATTGTGTGCTTTGGTCGCCATTTCATGCGCGTGAGGCGCATTCGGCAGGACGGCAACAGAGATGGCTGACGGCATCGCCAGCACCTGATTTTCATAGTGTGGTCGATAACCGAAGTCATCAATCACAATCGCGAGTTTGCCTGCATAAACCGGTGCAGCCAGCGCCAGTGCGCTGACGACGGAAAAAACAATTCGACGAAATTGAAGCAAAACTTATCTTCCCAACCACGGCTGTGGATTGACCGCCTGACCCTGACGACGAATTTCGAAATAGAGTGACGGGCGGCCCTGACCGCCACTGCTGCCCACAAGGGCGATGGGTTGGCCGGCGCGCACCTGGGTGCCGACGCTGACCAGCGCGCTCTGGTTGTAGCCGTAAAGACTCATGTCGCCTTTACCATGCTCGACCACCACCACGAGCCCGTAACCCTGTAGCCAGTCGGCCAGGATCACGCGGCCATCGGCGATGGCTTTCACTTCGCTACCTTCAGACGCACCGATAACGATCCCCTTCCAACGTAGCTCACCCTGCAACTGTTCGCCATAGCGATGCAGGATCGTACCGCGAACGGGCCAGTAGGCCTGACCACGAGGGGAACCGAGGCCGCCGGTGCGCGACATCAGGGAACGTTCATTTTCAGTCGGCTTATAGGTGGTGCCTTTCCGGGAGGCTTCCTGCTGCTTATTACGCACCGCCTGCGCTTCGCGCGCTTCTTTTTCGGCGCGCGCTTTGGCTGCGGCTTCTGCCCGGGCGATGCTGTTACGCAGTTTCGATTCGTTGGCGCGCATTTCGCTCAGCTGGCTTTGTCCTGCCTGGATAGAGGACTCCAGCCCGGCGAGCGTCTTCTTACGCTCATTGCGCGCCTGCTCAAGCTTCTCCTGCTGCGCCTGCTGATCGTAGAGTAGCGTTTGCTGCTGGCTCTGCTTCTCTTCCAGCTCGGCTTTTTGCGTGGTGACTTCTTCGCGCGTCTGTTTCAGCTGCGCAATGGTCTCCTGACGAGCCTGGTTGAGATAGCCGAAATAGGCCTGTAAACGCTGACCGCGCTGGCTCTCTTCACCGCTGAGGATCAGCTGAAGGCCAGTGTGTTCACCCTGACGGAAAGCGGCATCAAGCTGTGCAGCCAGGTTGCGTTCCTGGGCGTCACGCTGACGCTCCAGTTTCGCAATCGACGCGTTCATTTCATCGATTTGCTTATTGAGCTGGGCAAGGGTGTTTTGCGTTTCACGCAGCTTACGCGCAGCGGCGGAAATGGCCTCTTCCTGCTTTTTAAGCTGGGCAAGCAGGGCAGAACGCTGCTGCTGCTGCTGGCGTACCGCACGCTCTTTAGCGGCGATATCGGCCTGAATGGATTTGAGCTGGTCGCGGTCATCCGCGTGGGCGGATGCGGCGCACAGCAATACGCCAGCGCTGAGTGCGCTGGCGTAAAGCAGAGGTCTGACTGATAACCGAAGCGGCTTCACGACCCATGTGATTGAAAAAATCGCCTTTCCCCTCATGGGGAGCGATTATTCCACGATGAACAGCGGCTTGCCAGTCATCTCTTCAGGGATTTCCATACCCATCAGCGACAACATGGTTGGCGCGATGTCGGAAAGCTTGCCGCCTTCCACTGCTTTCACTGATTTATCACCCACATAAATCAGTGGAACAGGCAGGTTGGTATGGGCGGTATGCGCCTGACCGGTTGCCGGGTCACGCATCTGTTCTGCGTTACCGTGATCGGCGGTGATCAGCAGCTGGCCTCCCACGGATTCAACCGCTTTTGCGACCTGCTCTACGCAGTGGTCCAGCGCCTCAACCGCCTTAACGGCGGCTTCCATCACGCCGGTATGGCCGACCATGTCACCGTTCGGATAGTTACAGATGATAGTGTCGTATTTACCGCTTTCGATCGCGGCCACCAGTTTTTCGGTCAGCTCCGCAGAGCTCATTTCTGGCTGGAGATCGTAAGTCGCGACTTTCGGCGAGTTGATCAGGATGCGGTCTTCGCCTTTGAACGGCTCTTCTACGCCGCCGTTAAAGAAGAAGGTCACGTGCGCATACTTCTCCGTTTCAGAGATACGCAGCTGGGTTTTATCGTTTTTCGCCATCCACTCGCCGAAGGTATTTTCCAGCGACGCTGGCGGATACGCGCAGGGGGCCTTGATATCCGCTGCATACTCGGTCAGCTGGATGAAATCGAGCTTCGCTACTTTCTTACGGGCGAAACCGTCGAAATCACTGTTGACGAAAGCACGGGTGATTTCGCGCGCGCGGTCAGCGCGGAAGTTCATGAAGATCAGCGCATCGCCATCTTCCATGGAGGCATCGGCCTGGCCTTCAGCGCGGATCACGGTTGCTTTCACGAATTCGTCGTTTTCATCACGCGCGTAAGCCGCTTCCAGACCTGCGACGGCGGTCGGGAACTGGAACTCACCTTTTGCCAGGGTCAGCAGATCGTAGGCTTGCTCAACGCGGTCCCAGCGGTTATCGCGGTCCATCGCATAGTAGCGGCCAATGATGGACGCCACGCGGCCTTTGCCCAGTGCGGTAAATTTTTCTTCAAAGGCTTGCAGCGAGCCCTTAGCACTGCGTGGCGGCGTATCGCGACCGTCCAGGAAGGCGTGTAGATAGATTTTTTCCGCACCGCGTTCAGCGGCCAGTTCAACCATCGCCATGATGTGATCTTCGTGGCTGTGAACGCCGCCCGCAGAGAGCAGGCCCATAATGTGAACGGCCTTGCCTGCGGCGACAGCTTTATCCACTGCTCCGGTGAGCGTTGGGTTGGCAAAGAATGTACGTTCTTTGATTTCAACGTCCAGGCGCGTCAGGTCCTGATAGACGATACGGCCTGCGCCCAGGTTCACGTGACCCACTTCAGAGTTGCCCATCTGACGGTCCGGCAGGCCGACTTCCAGACCAGACGCGTCAATCAGGGTGTGGGGACGTTTTGCCCATAGCGCATCCATTACCGGGGTTTTGGCGTTGAAAATGGCGTTATCCTGCTGATCTTCACGGTAGCCATAGCCATCCAGAATCACCAGTACCATAGGTTTTTTAGAAACCGACATTGCGACAACCTCATGCTCAAGAGACAAAAAATTTGCGTAATTTTACTACAGCTGAATCGATAAAATAGCCGCAGAAGATCAAAGAAAGCGTGGAGGCAAGGCCGTTCTCGGGCCATTTTGAGGCTTTTTTTTCGTGGCATGCCGCAGAAAATAGATTAGCTTTATGTCGCTGGCTGTATTTGCCACAGCGCACAGGTATACTCCTGTCCTGGTTTTTTTAATCACTTAGTCGGGAGTTGTTACCCCCCATGCAAGAAATTATGCAATTCGTTAGCCGCCACCCGGTTCTGAGCATCGCGTGGATTGGCCTGCTGGTCGCTGTACTGTTCACCACATTTAAGGGACTGACGTCTAAAATTAAGGTGATCACCCGCGGTGAAGCGACACGTCTGATCAACAAAGAGGACGCCGTTGTGGTTGATCTGCGTCAGCGCGACGATTTCCGCAAGGGCCATATCGCAGGTGCTATCAACCTGCTGCCAGCGGAAATCAAAGCGAACAACATTGGTGAGCTGGAGAAGCATAAAGCCCAGCCGATTATCGTTGTTGACGGCACAGGCATGCAGGCGCAGGAATCTGCCAACGCACTGCATAAAGCAGGCTTTGAAAACGTAACGGTGCTGAAAGAAGGCATCTCCGGCTGGAGCGGGGAGAATCTTCCTTTAGTGCGCGGTAAATAAGGAGTTAAGTGATGGCCAATATTGAGATCTACACCAAAGCAACGTGCCCGTTCTGCCACCGAGCGAAAGCGCTGCTGTCCAGCAAAGGCGTAACGTTCAAGGAACTGTCGATCGATGGTGACGCGATTAAACGCGAAGAGATGATCCAACGCAGTGGTCGCACAACGGTTCCACAGATTTTTATTGATGCGCAGCACATTGGCGGCTGTGATGACTTGTATGCGCTCGACGCCCGCGGTGGACTCGATCCGCTGCTGAGCTAGAGACTTTAGGACAATTAAAAAGGGTTTTTCCATGTCAGAACAAAACAACACCGAGATGACTTTCCAGATCCAGCGCATCTACACCAAGGATGTCTCTTTCGAAGCGCCAAACGCGCCGCACGTTTTCCAGAAAGACTGGCAGCCAGAGGTTAAACTTGATCTGGATACCGCATCCACCCAGCTGGCGGATGACGTGTATGAAGTCGTACTGCGTGTCACCGTGACCGCCTCTCTGGGCGAAGAAACTGCATTCCTGTGCGAAGTACAGCAGGGCGGTATCTTCTCCATCGGCGGCATCGAAGGCAACCAGATGGCGCATTGCCTGGGTGCATACTGCCCGAACATCCTGTTCCCGTATGCGCGTGAATGCATCACCAGCCTGGTTTCTCGCGGTACATTCCCGCAACTGAACCTTGCGCCAGTTAACTTTGATGCGCTGTTTATGAACTATTTGCAGCAGCAGGCTGGCGAAGGTGCCGAACAACATCAGGATGCCTGATGAGCACTGTTAATGCGTCAATGACTGTGATCGGTGCCGGCTCTTACGGCACCGCTCTTGCCATCACGCTGGCAAGAAATGGTCACGACGTGGTCCTGTGGGGCCACGATCCAAAACATATCGCGACGTTGCAACACGACCGCTGCAACGTGGCGTTTCTCCCGGACGTTCCGTTCCCTGACTCTCTCTATCTGGAAAGCGACCTCGCGACCGCGCTGGCGGCCAGCCGCAATATTCTGATTGTGGTGCCGAGCCATGTGTTTGGCGAAGTCCTGCGTCAGATTAAGCCGCTGATGCGCGCGGATGCGCGTATTGTGTGGGCGACGAAGGGGCTGGAAGCCGAAACCGGACGTCTGTTGCAGGACGTTGCCCGCGAAGCGCTGGGAACGGCGATCCCGCTGGCGGTGATCTCCGGGCCGACGTTTGCTAAAGAGCTGGCTGCCGGTCTGCCGACGGCGATCTCGCTGGCGTCCACCGACCAGGCATTTTCCGACGATCTTCAGCAACTGCTGCACTGCGGCAAGAGCTTCCGCGTCTACAGCAACCCTGATTTTATCGGCGTACAGCTGGGCGGTGCGGTGAAGAACGTCATTGCCATCGGGGCCGGGATGTCTGACGGCATCGGTTTCGGCGCGAATGCGCGTACGGCGCTGATCACCCGTGGTCTGACCGAAATGTCCCGCCTGGGCGAAGCGCTGGGTGCCGATCCGGCCACCTTTATGGGGATGGCTGGGCTGGGCGACCTGGTGCTGACCTGCACCGACAACCAGTCGCGTAACCGCCGCTTTGGCATGATGCTCGGACAGGGCAGCGATGTAAAAAGCGCGCAGGAGAAGATTGGTCAGGTGGTTGAAGGCTATCGCAATACCAAAGAAGTCCGCGAATTGGCGCACCGTTTCGGTGTCGAAATGCCAATAACCGAGGAAATTTATCAGGTATTGTATTGCGGAAAAAATGCGCGCGAGGCAGCATTGACCCTATTAGGTCGTGCGCGCAAGGACGAGCGCAGCAGCAATTAGCCGGGAAGTATCGTCACCTGAATGACCCAGCCAGCGCAGAACTGGCTGGTCATTAACTATCGTCTGGAGCAAGCAATGCCGTGTGAAGAACTGGATATCGTCTGGAATAATATTAAAGCCGAAGCCCGCGCTTTGGCCGACTGTGAGCCTATGCTGGCCAGTTTCTATCACGCGACGCTACTCAAGCACGAAAACCTCGGCAGCGCCCTGAGCTATATGCTCGCCAATAAGCTGGCTTCCTCCATCATGCCTGCTATCGCCATTCGTGAGGTGGTGGAAGAGGCCTACGCCGCCGACCCGGAAATGATCGCCTCTGCCGCCTGCGACATTCAGGCCGTACGCACGCGCGATCCGGCGGTGGATAAATATTCCACGCCGCTACTGTATCTCAAAGGTTTTCACGCCTTACAGGCGTACCGCATCGGCCACTGGTTATGGAATGAGGGACGCCGCGCGCTGGCTATCTTCCTGCAAAACCAGGTTTCTGTGACCTTCCAGGTCGATATTCACCCGGCGGCGAAAATTGGCCGCGGGATCATGCTCGATCACGCCACCGGCATTGTTGTCGGTGAAACGGCGGTGATTGAAGATGATGTGTCGATCCTGCAATCCGTTACGCTGGGCGGTACCGGTAAAACCAGCGGCGATCGCCATCCGAAAATTCGTGAAGGGGTGATGATTGGCGCAGGCGCCAAAATTCTCGGCAATATTGAAGTCGGACGCGGCGCGAAGATTGGCGCGGGGTCAGTTGTGCTCCAGCCCGTACCGCCGCATACCACCGCCGCTGGCGTCCCGGCGCGCATCGTCGGTAAGCCAGACAGCGATAAACCGTCGATGGATATGGATCAGCACTTCAACGGTATTCACCACACCTTCGAATACGGCGACGGCATTTAAACGCGGAATAGCCAGATAAAAAAAGCCCGGTGAGTCAATGCACCGGGCTTTTGATTAGTTGCGGTATAACACTTTGATAATGTGATAGCCGAACTGCGTATGCAGTGGGCCGGTTGGCTCCAGCACCGGGCAGGAGAAAACCACCTTATCAAACGCCGGAACCATCTGGCCCTGGCGGAACTCGCCTAAGTCACCGCCGCGTTTGCCTGACGGGCAAATCGAGTGTTTCTTCGCCAGTTTGCCGAAATCGGCGCCGTTTTTAATCTGTTCGAGAAGATCCTGTGCCAGTTTCTCTTCTTTAACAAGGATATGCACTGCTGCTGCTGTTTTTGCCATGATCGTGCCTTGAGTCAACGAGTTTACGATCGGTATACTACCACGCGTTTTTCCTCCTCTCCCCACTTTCATTGAGCGATCACTTATGCGTTTAAACCCCGGACAACAACAAGCTGTCGAATTCGTCACCGGACCCTGCCTGGTGCTGGCGGGAGCGGGATCCGGTAAAACACGTGTGATCACCAACAAAATTGCCCACTTAATTCGCGGTTGTGGCTACCAGGCGCGCCATATCGCGGCGGTCACCTTTACCAACAAAGCGGCGCGTGAGATGAAAGAGCGCGTCGGCCAGACCCTGGGCCGTAAAGAGGCGCGCGGGCTGATGATCTCCACTTTCCACACGCTGGGCCTGGATATCATCAAGCGTGAATACGCGGCGCTGGGCATGAAGTCCAACTTTTCGCTCTTCGATGACACCGACCAGGTGGCGCTGCTTAAAGAGCTGACGGAAGGGCTGATCGAAGATGACAAAGTGCTGTTGCAACAGCTGATCTCGACGATCTCGAACTGGAAAAACGATCTCATGACGCCGGCCCAGGCAGCGGCGAGTGCCAAAGGCGAGCGCGATCGTATCTTTGCCCACTGCTACGGTCTGTACGACGCGCATATGAAAGCCTGCAACGTACTGGATTTCGACGATCTGATCCTGCTGCCGACGCTGCTGCTTCAGCGGAATGAAGAGGTGCGCGAGCGCTGGCAGAACAAAATCCGCTACCTGCTGGTGGATGAATATCAGGATACCAACACCAGCCAGTACGAGCTGGTGAAGCTGCTGGTAGGACAGCGTGCGCGTTTCACCGTCGTTGGCGATGACGATCAGTCCATTTACTCCTGGCGCGGCGCACGTCCGCAAAACCTGGTGCTGCTGAGCAAAGACTTCCCGGCGTTGCAGGTGATCAAATTGGAGCAGAACTACCGTTCTTCCGGACGCATCCTGAAGGCGGCGAACATCCTGATTGCCAATAACCCGCACGTCTTTGAGAAGCGCCTGTTCTCCGAGCTGGGTTACGGTACCGAACTGAAAGTGCTCAGCGCCAACAATGAAGAGCACGAAGCGGAGCGCGTAACGGGTGAGCTGATTGCCCATCACTTCGTCAACAAAACCGACTATAAAGACTACGCGATCCTCTATCGCGGTAACCACCAGTCGCGCGTTTTTGAAAAGATGCTGATGCAGAACCGCATTCCCTACAAAATCTCCGGCGGCACGTCGTTCTTTTCGCGTCCGGAAATCAAGGATCTGCTGGCCTACCTGCGCGTGCTGACCAACCCGGATGACGACAGCGCTTTCCTGCGCATCGTGAATACGCCGAAACGCGAAATTGGCTCTGCGACGCTGCAAAAGCTGGGCGAGTGGGCGATGACCCGCAACAAAAGCCTGTTCACCGCCAGCTTCGATATGGGGCTGAGCCAGACCCTGACCGGGCGCGGCTATGATGCCTTAACCCGCTTCACCCACTGGCTGGGAGAAGTGCAGCGTCTGGCCGAGCGCGAGCCGGTGGCGGCGGTACGCGATCTGATCCACGGCATTGATTACGAATCCTGGCTCTATGAAACCTCCGCCAGCCCAAAAGCGGCTGAGATGCGCATGAAAAACGTTAACCAGCTCTTCAGCTGGATGACCGAAATGCTTGAAGGTTCAGAGATAGACGAGCCGATGACCCTGACGCAGGTCGTCACCCGCTTCACGCTGCGCGATATGATGGAGCGCGGCGAAAGCGAAGAAGAGGCCGACCAGGTCCAGCTGATGACGCTTCACGCGTCCAAAGGGCTGGAGTTCCCGTATGTCTATCTGGTGGGGATGGAAGAGGGCCTACTGCCGCACCAGAGCAGCATTGATGAAGATAACGTCGACGAAGAGCGCCGTCTGGCCTACGTGGGGATCACCCGTGCGCAGAAGGAGCTGACGTTTACGCTGTGCAAAGAGCGCCGTCAGTACGGTGAGCTGGTGCGCCCGGAGCCGAGCCGTTTTCTGCTGGAGTTGCCTCAGGACGATCTTATCTGGGAGCAGCAACGTAAGGTCATTACCGCGGAAGAGCGCATGCACAAAGGCCAGGCCAACGTGGCAAACATTCGCGCGATGCTGGCAAAAGCCAAAGAGAAGGGATAACGGTTTGTAGGCCGGGTAAGGCGAAGCCGTCGCCCGGCACGCTTCAAAGGGTCACTTCACCTCAAGCGCCCAGTGCACATAGCTCTGCCACTGGAACTCCTGCTCAACCAGTTCTGCGCCAAGCGGGTGATTTTCAAGCCAGTTTTTCGGCAACGTCAGCGTCAGTTTCTCATCGTCTGCCACCAGCGTAATGTCTGGCAGCAAATCATCACGACGGCGGCTGGCAAACAGGATCGCCAGGCGCAACAGACGGCACAGATGCTCGGCCACGCGCGGCGGGACGGCGTTCTGCTGGTGAAGTGAAGAGAGATCGACGGCGTTGGTCTGGTTCAGCAGCAGGGTGGCCAGTAGCTTTTTCTGTGCGGGCGTATAGCCGGGTAAATCGAGATTTCGTACCAGCCAGGCCGCGTGCAGCGGTGCCTGCTTGTACTCCACGCTGAGACCAATTTCATGTAGCGCACAGGCGCTTAGCAACAGATCGCGGCTTAACGGTTCAATATCCCAGCTAGTTTTCACCTGATCGGCAAAAAGTGACGCCAGCTGACTTACTCTTTGCGCCTGGTCGGTATCAACAATAAAGCGTCGCTGAACATTACGCAGCGTACGGCTACGGATGTCCTGATCGACCGACTGGTGCAGCATTCCGTAAACCAGACCTTCACGCAGCGCACCGCCTGCCAGCGTCATACACTGGATATTCAGCTCGGTGAAAATGGCGATCAGGATGGCGAGCCCGCTTGGGAAAACCAGCGCGCGTTCGAGCGTCAGCCCCTCAATTTCAAGCTCTTCCAGGCGTCCACACTGAATGGCGCGCTGTTTAAGCTGCTGGAGCTTGGCAAGGGTGATCCGCTCGTCCATGCCCTGCGCCATCATGATTTCCTGCAACGCCTGAACGGTGCCGGAAGCCCCGACGCAGACTTTCCAGCCGTGATAGCGCAACTCATCCATGACCGGGCGCAGCACTTCACGCGCCGCGTTTTCCGCCTCGTCGAAATTCTCTTTGGCAAGGTTTCGATCGGTAAAGTAGCGTTCCAGCCAGGTCACACAGCCCATCGACAGGCTAAAGAGCGAGGTCGCCTGTGCGCCCGTGCCCGTGACCAGTTCGGTACTGGCACCACCGATGTCCACCACCAGACGGCGATCGTCGCCACCGGTCGTGTGCGCCACGCCCTGATAAATCAGACGCGCTTCTTCTTCACCGCTGATGACCTGCACCGGACAGCCCAGAATTTCCTGCGCTTTGGCAATAAAATCACCAGCGTTAACCGCCAGACGAAGGGTCGCCGTGGCAACAACGCGGATTTGACTGAGCGGGATATCCTGCAAACGTTCTGCAAACAGACGCAGGCACTGCCAGCCACGTTCCATGGCTTCAGGGGAGAGGTGGTTGTCGCTGCTCAGGCCCGCCGCGAGGCGGACCTTGCGCTTAATGCGCGTCAGCGTTTGTATGCTTCCCGCCACCTCGCGCACAACCAGCATATGAAAACTGTTGGAGCCGAGGTCTATTGCCGCATAAAGCGAGGTGGAGCTGAGCATATTTTCTTAACCTGAACGACGACGGTTACGCGGTGCGCCGCCGGAACGACGCGGACCATTGCCGGGGCGTGGGCGGGTAAGGCGCTTAGGCGGCGGCAGTTCGCTTAACAGCGCGTCCGGATTGTATTTGCTCTGTGGAATAGAGTGACCGATGTAGGTCTCAATGGCCGGAAGATTCAGCGCATACTCTTCACACGCCAGGCTGATGGAGTGGCCGCTTGCGCCGGCACGACCAGTACGACCGATACGGTGTACATAGTCTTCACAGTCATCTGGCAGATCGTAGTTAAAGACGTGCGTCACGGCTGGAATGTGCAGGCCACGGGCCGCCACGTCGGTCGCGACCAGAATATCGAGATCGCCACGGGTAAACTCGTCCAGAATGCGCAGGCGTTTTTTCTGCGCCACGTCGCCGGTCAGGAGACCTACGCGGTGACCATCTGCCGCCAGGTGGCCCCAGATATCTTCACAGCGATGTTTGGTGTTCGCGAAGATGATCGCGCGATCCGGCCACTCTTCTTCGATCAGCGTTTGCAGCAGGCGCATTTTCTCTTCATTAGAGGGATAGAAGAGCTCTTCTTTAATGCGGTGCCCGGTTTTCTGCTCCGGTTCCACTTCCACATACTCGGCGTTGTTCATCTGCTCGAAGGCGAGTTCACGCACGCGGTATGACAGGGTTGCGGAGAACAGCATGTTCAGACGCTGGTTTGCGGCAGGCATACGACGGAACAGCCAGCGGATATCTTTAATGAAGCCCAGATCGTACATGCGGTCTGCTTCATCAAGCACGACAACCTGGATTGCGCCGAGGTTGATATGGTTCTGTTTGGCGTAGTCGATAAGACGGCCAGTGGTTCCAATCAGGATATCCACGCCGCTTTCCAGCACTTTCAGCTGTTTATCGTAGCCGTCGCCGCCATAGGCCAGGCCAAGCTTCAGGCCGGTGGCTTGCGCCAGTGGCTCAGCGTCTGCGTGGATCTGTACCGCCAGTTCTCGCGTCGGGGCCATAATTAGCGCGCGCGGCTGGTTAACTTTGCGGTCTGCAATCGCTGGGTGAGAAAGTAAATAATGAAACGTTGACGTTAAAAACGCCATCGTTTTGCCAGTACCGGTTTGCGCCTGCCCTGCAACGTCGCGACCGGCCAGCGTCAGCGGCAGGGCGAGAGCCTGAATGGGCGTGCAGTTATGAAACCCTTTAGTTTCAAGGGCTTCGATCACCTTTGGGTGCAGGGCGAAGTCGGAAAACTTCTGTTCTGTTAAATGTGTTTTGCTCATAGTGTGGTAGAATATCAGCTTACTATTGCTTTACGAAAGCGTATCCGGTGAAATAAAGTCAACCTTTAGTTGGTTAATGCGACATCAACACGTCGTTGGTGGTGACAAAACCAACGTACCAGGCTTATTCCTGTGGAGTTATATATGAGCGATAAAATTATTCACCTGACTGACGACAGTTTTGACACGGACGTACTTAAAGCTGACGGGCTGATCCTCGTTGATTTCTGGGCTGAATGGTGTGGTCCTTGCAAAATGATCGCTCCGATTCTGGATGAAATCGCTGACGAATATCAGGGCAAACTGACCGTTGCCAAGCTGAACATCGACCAGAACCCGGGCACCGCGCCAAAATACGGTATCCGTGGCATTCCAACCCTGCTGCTGTTCAAAAACGGTGACGTGGCGGCGACCAAAGTGGGCGCACTGTCCAAAGGTCAACTGAAAGAGTTCCTGGACGCTAATCTGGCGTAAGGTTTCTCAGCTGAGCGTTCAGAGCGCCTAATTAATGGCGAGCTCTGGACGCCCGGCTTTAGTCGTGCTAAGTTAGCTATGACTACGTTTTAAACATATCTTGTTGTTTGAATCTTGTTTTACCCGATACTTCCCGTTGTTAATGTAAACAGTGCGTGAAGTTGCTAGATTCCGGGCTTGTCACTCAATCCGTCTTGTCGTTTCAGTTCTGCGTTCTTTCCCTGTGACCAGACAGCGAACAGACATGAGGTGATGGCCGCTAAACAGGCATGGATGACCCTGCCATACCATTCACAACATTAAGTTCGAGAATCACCCCGAGTTTAAGAACCCACACCATTATGAATCTTACCGAATTAAAGAATACGCCGGTTTCTGAGCTGATCACTCTCGGCGAAAATATGGGACTGGAAAACCAGGCTCGTATGCGCAAGCAGGACATCATTTTCGCCATCCTGAAGCAGCACGCTAAGAGTGGCGAAGATATCTTTGGCGACGGTGTGCTGGAGATACTGCAAGACGGATTTGGTTTCCTCCGCTCCGCAGACAGCTCCTACCTCGCCGGCCCTGACGACATCTACGTATCCCCTAGCCAAATCCGCCGTTTCAACCTCCGCACTGGTGACACCATTTCAGGTAAGATTCGTCCTCCTAAAGAGGGTGAACGCTACTTTGCGCTGTTGAAGGTTAACGAAGTTAACTACGACAAACCGGAAAACTCCCGCAATAAGATCCTGTTCGAGAACTTAACGCCGCTGCACGCGAACTCTCGCCTGCGCATGGAGCGTGGTAACGGGTCTACTGAAGACTTAACCGCTCGTGTGCTGGATTTGGCATCGCCAATTGGTCGTGGTCAGCGTGGTCTGATTGTGGCACCGCCAAAAGCCGGTAAAACCATGCTGCTGCAAAACATTGCGCAGAGCATTGCTTACAACCATCCAGACTGTGTGCTGATGGTGCTGCTGATTGACGAACGTCCGGAAGAAGTGACCGAGATGCAGCGTCTGGTGAAAGGTGAAGTGGTTGCGTCTACCTTCGACGAACCGGCTTCTCGCCACGTTCAGGTTGCGGAAATGGTTATCGAGAAGGCGAAACGCCTGGTTGAACACAAAAAAGACGTGATCATCCTGCTCGACTCCATTACCCGTCTGGCTCGTGCCTACAACACCGTGGTGCCGGCTTCCGGTAAAGTACTGACCGGTGGTGTGGACGCCAACGCCCTGCACCGTCCGAAGCGTTTCTTCGGTGCGGCGCGTAACGTGGAAGAGGGCGGTAGCCTGACCATTATCGCGACGGCGCTGATCGATACCGGCTCCAAAATGGACGAAGTTATCTACGAAGAGTTTAAAGGTACAGGCAACATGGAACTGCACCTTTCTCGTAAGATCGCAGAGAAACGCGTCTTCCCGGCCATCGACTACAACCGTTCCGGTACCCGTAAAGAAGAGCTGCTTACCACTCAGGAAGAGCTCCAGAAAATGTGGATCCTGCGCAAAATCATCCATCCAATGGGCGAAATCGACGCAATGGAATTCCTCATTAACAAACTGGCGATGACCAAAACGAACGACGATTTCTTCGACATGATGAAACGCTCGTAACGTAAATAATCCCAGTAAACGCCACGTTTTTACGTGGCGTTTTTTATTTATGGACTATACGCTATTACCACACACTCCCAATTTAGACCTGTCGGTGCGACAATAAGAAGGTTTGCACAGTCAAAGAAATAATTGATTGAAAAACATACAAAGGGAGTTGTGAGAAGCCATCTTTAATCCTTCTGAGGCAGAGGCTTCATGGTTATACTTCCGGGACTAACATTTGTTGAGAGCAATCCATTGTGAATCTACTCACTGCAGTAACTGAGCTGATCAGTATTTTTTTATTCACAACCTGTTTTTTGTTCATTGCGCGCAAGGTAGCAAAAAGAATTGGGTTAGTGGACAAACCGAACTTCCGTAAACGTCATCAGGGGCTTATTCCACTGGTGGGCGGCATTTCGGTATACGCAGGCATCTGTTTCACATTCGGGATCGCGGATTACTATATCCCCCATGCCGCACTCTACCTGGCGTGTGCCGGTGTGCTGGTACTGGTCGGCGCCCTTGACGATCGTTTTGATATCAGCGTGAAGTTTCGCGCGACGGTACAGGCGGCTATCGGCATCATTATGATGGTGGTGGGCGGTCTCTATCTCAGAAGTCTGGGCTACGTGTTTGGTCCCTGGGAGCTGGTGCTTGGGCCATTCGGCTTCTTCCTGACGCTGTTTGCCGTTTGGGCGGCCATCAACGCCTTTAACATGGTTGACGGCATAGACGGTCTGCTCGGTGGGCTGTCCTCTGTTTCATTTGGCGCTATCGGCATTATTTTATGGTTTGACGGCCAGTACAGCCTGTCAATGTGGTGTTTTGCCATGATTGCCGCCATCCTGCCTTATATCTGCCTGAACCTGGGTGTGTTAGGGCGTCGTTATAAAGTGTTTATGGGCGATGCGGGCAGCACCCTGATTGGCTTTACGGTGATCTGGGTCCTGCTGGAGACCACCCAGGGCAAAACTCACCCGATAAGTCCGGTAACGGCTCTGTGGATTATCGCCATCCCGCTGATGGACATGGTCGCCATTATGTACCGCCGTCTGCGTAAAGGGATGAGCCCGTTCTCTCCCGATCGCCAGCATATTCATCATCTGATTATGCGTGCTGGCTTCACGTCTCGTCAGGCATTTGTGCTGATTACGCTTGCGGCTGCTATTCTGGCTGCGATTGGCGTTGCCGCGGAATACGCACATTTCATTCCTGAATGGGTAATGTTGGTATTATTCTTGCTAGCATTTTTCATGTACGGTTACTGCATTAAGCGTGCATGGAAAGTCGCGCGTTTTATTAAACGTTTAAAACGCAGGATGCGTCGGAACAGTGGCAAAAACACAACATTAACTAAGTAAAACCGGGACTATGATGACTCAACCGTTGGCGGGAGCGAAATCAGTGGGCACTGAGAACGAGCTGGATATTCGTGGTTTGTTTCGAGTGTTATGGCAAGGCAAACTGTGGATTGTGGGTATTGCATTGGGGTTCGCACTGTTAGCGCTTGCCTACACCTTCTTTGCAAAACAAGAGTGGAGCGCCACGGCAATTACAGACCGACCAACGGTGAATATGCTTGGAGGCTACTACTCCCAGCAGCAATTCCTGCGTAATCTTGATATCAAGGCCAATCTGGCGACCCCGGATCAGGCCTCGGTGATGGATGAATCCTACAAAGAGTTTGTGATGCAGCTGGCGTCGTGGGATACGCGTCGCGATTTCTGGTCCCAGACGGACTACTACAAGCAGCGCATGGTCGGGAACAGCAAAGCGGATGCCGCGCTGCTGGATGATTTAATTAATAACATTCAGTTTATGCCTGGCGATATGCTCCGTAATGTTAGCGACAGCGTGAAGCTGATTGCGGAAACGGCGCCGGACGCCAATAACCTGCTGCGTCAGTACGTTGCTTTTGCCAGCCAGCGCGCAGCAAGCCATCTGAATGACGAGCTGAAAGGCGCCTGGGCGGCACGTACAATCCAGATGAAGGCGCAGGTAAAACGTCAGGAAGAGGTCGCAAAGGCCATCTTCGCGCGACGCGTGCATAATATTGAGCAGGCGCTGAAGATTGCTGAACAGCACAATATTTCCCGTAGCGAAACGGATGTTCCGGCTGACGAACTCCCGGATTCAGAAATGTTCCTCCTGGGTCGCCCAATGCTTCAGGCACGTCTGGAAAATATCCAGGCGGTTGGCCCTGACTTTGACCTTGATTACGACCAAAACCGCGCCATGCTCAATACGCTCAACGTCGGTCCAACGCTGGACCCGCGTTTTCAGACCTATCGTTATTTGAGAACGCCTGAAGAGCCTGTAAAACGCGATAGTCCGCGTCGCGCCTTCCTGATGATCATGTGGGGGATTGTGGGCGCACTGACTGGCGCTGGCGTAGCGTTATTGCGTCGCCGCACAAACTAAGAACGCCGTCTACGATGAAGGCTGCGGCCTTCATCGTCTAATCGAAGAGAATCGATGTGAAAGTACTAACCGTATTTGGCACCAGGCCGGAGGCCATCAAGATGGCACCTCTGGTTCATGCGCTGGCCAGAGATCCTGACATTGAAGCGAAAGTGTGCGTAACTGCCCAGCACCGTGAGATGCTCGATCAGGTCTTAACCCTCTTTTCTATCGTCCCGGATTACGATCTCAATATAATGAAACCGGGACAGGGATTGACGGAAATTACCTGCCGTATTCTGCAAGAGTTAAAGCCTATCCTGGAGTCGTTCAGGCCTGATGTGGTGCTGGTGCATGGCGACACCACCACCACCGTGGCGACCAGCCTGGCCGCGTTCTATCAGCGTATCCCTGTGGGCCATGTCGAAGCGGGGCTGCGTACCGGCAATCTCTATTCTCCCTGGCCGGAAGAGGCCAACCGTACCCTCACCGGCCACCTGGCGATGTACCATTTTGCGCCTACCGAGAACTCACGTCAGAACCTGCTGCGAGAAAATATCAGCGACAGCAAAGTTTTCGTCACCGGCAATACGGTTATTGATGCGCTGATTTGGGTGCGCGACCGCGTGCTGGCTAACGGCGAACTTCAGGCAGAACTCGCTGCGCGTTATCCGTTCCTGAATAACGGCAAGAAAACGATCCTGGTGACGGGCCACCGTCGCGAAAGTTTTGGCCGTGGTTTTGAGCAAATCTGCCACGCGCTGGCTGAAATTGCCGCGCAGAACGAGGATGTGCAGATTGTCTATCCGGTACACCTTAACCCTAACGTCAGCGAACCGGTCAACCGTATCCTCGGCCACGTGGAAAACGTGCTCCTGATTGAGCCGCAGGACTATATGCCGTTTGTCTGGCTGATGAACCACGCCTGGCTGATCCTGACCGATTCTGGCGGCATTCAGGAAGAAGCGCCTTCTCTTGGCAAGCCGGTACTGGTGATGCGCGAAACCACCGAACGTCCGGAAGCGGTAACTGCCGGGACCGTCCGTCTGGTCGGAACGGATCCGCGTCGTATTGTCGAAGAGGTCACGCGCTTACTGCATGACGATGAAGAGTATCAGGCGATGAGCCGCGCCCATAACCCGTACGGGGACGGGCAGGCTTGTGGCCGTATTTTGCACGCACTTAAACACAATCGGGTAACGCTATGAGTTTTACTACCATCTCTGTTGTTGGTCTTGGCTATATCGGACTGCCTACTGCGGCGGCCTTTGCCTCTCGTCAAAAGCAGGTTGTTGGCGTAGATATCAACGCGCACGCGGTGGAAACCATCAACCGTGGCGAAATTCATATCGTGGAGCCTGACCTCGATCGCGTGGTGAAAAAAGCGGTGGACGGCGGCTTCCTGCGCGCCAGCACGACGCCGGTAGAAGCCGACGCGTACCTGATTGCGGTACCAACCCCTTTTAAAGGCGATCATGAGCCTGACATGGTTTACGTCGAGGCGGCGGCAAAATCCATTGCGCCGGTGCTGAAGAAAGGGGCGCTGGTTATCCTTGAGTCCACTTCACCTGTTGGGGCCACCGAGCAGATGGCCCAGTGGCTGGCCGAGGCGCGCCCCGATCTCAGCTTCCCGCAGCAGGCGGGCGACCAGGCTGATATCAATATCGCCTACTGCCCTGAGCGCGTGCTGCCGGGCCAGGTAATGGTTGAGCTGATTAAAAATGACCGCGTGATTGGCGGCATGACCCCGGTCTGCTCCGCGCGCGCCAGCGAGTTATATAAGATTTTCCTTGAAGGCGAATGCGTGGTGACCAACTCCCGCACCGCCGAAATGTGCAAGCTGACCGAAAACAGCTTCCGCGACGTCAACATCGCGTTTGCGAATGAACTGTCGTTGATTTGCGCCGATCAGGGAATTAACGTCTGGGAACTGATCCGCCTTGCCAACCGTCACCCGCGCGTAAACATTCTTCAGCCGGGGCCGGGCGTGGGTGGACACTGTATCGCGGTCGATCCGTGGTTTATCGTGGCGCAAAACCCGCAACAGGCACGCCTGATTCGCACCGCGCGCGAAGTGAATGACCACAAACCGCACTGGGTGATCAACCAGGTGAAAGCCACGGTCGCGGATTGCCTGGCCGACAGCGGCAAACGCGCCAGCGAGCTGAAAATCGCCTGCTTTGGTCTGGCGTTCAAACCGAATATTGACGATCTGCGCGAAAGCCCGGCGATGGAAATTGCCGGGATGATCGCTGACTGGCACAGCGGTGAAACGCTGGTGGTTGAGCCGAATATTCATGCGTTGCCGGCAAAGCTTGCCGGTCACTGCACCCTTACCGCACTGGATGACGCGCTGGCGACGGCGGATGTGCTGGTACTGCTGGTGGATCACAATGCGTTTAAAGCGGTCTCCGGTGATGCCGTACGTCAGCAGTATGTTGTTGATACTAAAGGCGTGTGGCGTTGAGTATCCTCAACGGCGTGCTGGAACCCCTTGAGTGGGAAAGCACATTCTTTGCGCGTGCCTCAGCGATAGTGCGCTTGCGCGAAAATGCCCCTGCGTTGCGGGAAGCCGACTTCGGCGCCTGGCCGCGCGTGCAGGCTAAGATCCCGGCAGACCGGGCCGATATGCTGGACGCGCTCCAGCAGCACGGATTCCGGCTGGTTGAGGGTGAGGTTGATCTCTCTATTACCGTGGCCCGCCACGACTCACCGGGCGCGGAAATTGCATCAGAGCAGGATATTCCCGCGCTGCGCAACATGGCGGCGCTGGCATTCGCTCAGAGCCGTTTCCGGGCGCCCTGGTATGCGCCCGATGACAGCGGCCGTTTTTATGCCCAGTGGATTGAGAATGCGGTAAAGGGCACGTTTGACCACGTCTGTCTGGTGTTTCGTGCGGCGGAAGGTCCGATTGAAGGTTTTGTTTCGCTTCGCAGGCTCAACGAGCACGAGGCGCGCATCGGTTTATTAGCCGGACGCGGCATGGGCGAAAAACTCATGCAGGCGGCGCTGCACTGGGCGGAGCAACAGCGAGTATCAACGCTGCGGGTCGCGACCCAGATGGGCAACACCGCTGCGCTTAAACGTTATATTGCGAGTGGTGCCAGCATCGACGCCACCGCCTACTGGTTATACAGGTGACAAGATGATTCCATTTAACGCGCCTCCGGTCGTGGGCACTGAACTTGATTATATGCAGTCTGCTATGGGCAGCGGCAAGCTCTGTGGCGACGGCGGGTTCACCCGTCGCTGCCAGCAGTGGATGGAGCAACGTTTCCACAGTGCCAAGGTTCTGCTGACGCCGTCCTGTACCGCATCGCTCGAGATGGCGGCGCTGCTGCTGGATATCCAGCCCGGCGATGAAGTGATCATGCCGAGCTACACCTTCGTCTCCACGGCGAACGCCTTTGTCCTGCGCGGGGCGAAAATCGTGTTTGTGGATATCCGCCCGGATACCATGAACATTGACGAAACGTTGATTGAAGCGGCGATCACCGACAAAACGCGGGCGATCGTGCCGGTGCATTATGCGGGCGTGGCCTGCGAAATGGACACCATCATGGCCATCGCCAAAAAGCATAACCTGTTCGTGGTGGAAGACGCCGCGCAGGGCGTGATGTCCACCTACAAAGGACGCGCGCTGGGCACCATCGGTCATATCGGCTGTTTTAGCTTCCACGAAACCAAAAACTACACCGCAGGCGGTGAGGGCGGCGCGACGCTGATTAACGATCGCGCTCTGGTAGAGCGTGCGGAAGTGATCCGTGAGAAAGGGACCAACCGCAGCCAGTTCTTCCGCGGCCAGGTGGATAAGTACACCTGGCGTGATATCGGCTCAAGCTACCTGATGGCGGACTTGCAGGCCGCATACCTCTGGGCGCAGCTGGAAGCGGCAGAGCGAATCAATCTGCACCGCCTCTCCCTGTGGCAAACCTACTACGACGCGCTGGCGCCGCTGGCTAAGGCAGGGCGTATTGAGCTGCCGACCGTACCGGTCGACTGCGTCCACAACGCCCACATGTTCTACATCAAGCTGCGCGATAACGACGATCGCAGCAAGCTGATTGCCTGGCTGAAAGAAGCGGAAATTATGGCGGTATTCCATTACATTCCGCTGCACTCCAGCCCGGCGGGAGAAGCCTTCGGCGCGTTTGCCGGTGAAGACCGCTACACCACCAAAGAGAGCGAACGTCTGCTTCGTCTGCCCCTGTTCTACAACCTCGCGCCGGTGAACCAGCGTACGGTGATCAATTCGCTTCTGAGTTATTTCGCCTGATATGTCTCTGGCAAAAGCGTCGGTGTGGACGGCAGCGTCCACGCTTGTAAAAATTGGCGCCGGATTACTGGTCGTCAAGCTGCTGGCCGTCTCATTTGGTCCGTCAGGCGTTGGGCTGGCCGGGAATTTCCGCCAGCTGGTCACGGTGCTTGGCGTGCTGGCGGGGGCCGGGATATTCAACGGCGTCACCAAATACGTAGCGCAGCATCATGACGATGCCGGAAAGCTCCGCACGGTGGTGGGGACCTCATCTGCAATGGTGCTGGGCTTCTCTACGCTGCTGGCCGTCGTCTTTTTGCTGGCGGCGGCACCCATCAGCCAGGGGCTGTTCGGACATACGCACTATCAGGGGCTGGTACGCCTGGTGGCGCTGGTTCAGATGGGCATCGCCTGGGCGAACCTGTTGCTGGCGCTGATGAAAGGCTTCCGTGATGCCGCCGGGAATGCACTGGCGCTGATCTTCGGCAGCGTCATCGGTGTTATCGCCTACTACTTTTGCTATCGGCTGGGCGGCTATGAGGGCGCACTGCTGGGGCTGGCGCTGGTGCCTGCCCTGGTTGTCATCCCGGCGGCGTTTATGCTGATGCGCAGAGGCGATATCCCGCTGAGTTACCTGAAACCGCAGTGGGACAAGTTACTGGCAGGCCAGCTGGCGAAATTTACGCTGATGGCCCTCATCACTTCCGTCACCATTCCGGTAGCCTATGTGATGATGCGAAACCTGCTGGCGGCGCATTACAGCTGGGAAGAAGTGGGGATTTGGCAGGGCGTGAGCAGCATTTCCGATGCCTACCTCCAATTTATTACGGCTTCCTTTAGCGTCTATTTGCTGCCAACCTTATCGCGCCTGACGTCCAGGCAGGATATTACCCGCGAGATTTTTCGCTCCCTGCGTTTTGTGTTGCCGGCTGTTGCGGTCGCCAGCTTTACCGTCTGGTTGCTGCGTGACTTTGCCATCTGGCTGCTGTTTTCGGCGAAGTTTACCGCCATGCGCGATCTGTTTGCCTGGCAGCTGGTCGGCGATGTGCTGAAAGTGGGGGCGTACGTTTTCGGCTATCTGGTGATTGCGAAGGCCTCGCTGCGGCTGTATATCCTGGCAGAGATTAGCCAGTTTGCGCTGCTGACGGCATTTTCTCACTGGCTGATCCCTACCCACGGAGCGCTGGGGGCGGCTCAGGCCTATATGGCAACCTATATCGTTTATTTCGCTGCCTGTTGCGGCGTATTTTTACTTTGGCGTAAACGCGCATGACTGCACTGATACACATTCTGGGATCGGACATCCCGCATCATAACCAGACCGTTCTGCGGTTTTTCAACGATGAGCTGGCATCCGGCACGCCCGACGCGCGCGAGTTTATGGTTGTTGGAAAAGATAATGGCCTGAGCGCGGCCTGTCCGGCACTGAACATAACTTTCTGGCCAGACAAAGCGGCCCTGACCAAAGCCGTTGTCGCGAAAGCCAAAGCGGATCGAAGCCAGCGTTTCTTCTTCCACGGGCAGTTCAATACCGGCCTGTGGCTGGCGTTGTTGAGCGGCGGGATCA
Source organism: Enterobacter cloacae complex sp. P15RS (assembly GCF_014895905.1). Taxonomy (NCBI): domain Bacteria; kingdom Pseudomonadati; phylum Pseudomonadota; class Gammaproteobacteria; order Enterobacterales; family Enterobacteriaceae; genus Enterobacter; species Enterobacter cloacae complex sp. P15RS. The sequence continues at coordinate 67,330 of NZ_JADBQL010000001.1, forward strand.
AACCCTCCCAGTTCAGCTGGCATATCTGGGGAGCGGATCTCTATGAAGTCTCCCACGGCTGGAAATTCCGCCTGTTCTACCCGCTGCGCCGTCTGGCGCAGGCGCGCGTGGGCTGCGTTTTTGCCACCCGCGGCGATCTCACCTATTTTGCTAAACAGCATCCGAAGGTTCGCGGCGAGCTGCTCTATTTCCCGACCCGCATGGATCCGGCGCTGAACACGATGGGGAATGACGCGGTTCGTGAGGGCAAGCTGACCATCCTGGTGGGGAATTCCGGCGATAGCAGCAACGAGCATGTCGCGGCGCTCCGGGCTGTGCATCAGCAGTTTGGCGACACGGTGAACGTGGTGGTGCCGATGGGCTATCCCGCCAATAACGACGCCTACATCGACGAGGTCCGCCAGCAGGGGCTTGCGCTGTTTAGCGCGGACAATCTGCATATTCTCAGGGATAAGCTGGAATTTGATGACTATCTCGCGCTGCTGCGAAAATGCGATCTGGGCTATTTCATCTTTGCCCGTCAGCAGGGGATTGGCACGCTGTGTCTGCTGATTCAGGCGGGAGTACCGTGCGTGCTCAACCGCGAAAACCCGTTCTGGCAGGACATGGCCGAGCAGCACATTCCGGTGCTGTTTACCTCTGACACGCTTAATGTCGGGGTGGTACGGGAAGCACAGCGCCAGCTCGCGCTGGTGGATAAAAATAGCATCGACTTTTTCAGCCCGAACTACCTCATGCCGTGGCACCGCGCGCTGCGTATTGCTTCAGGAGACAACGCATGAGCCAGTTGCAGTTTAGCGGCCTGCTGGTGGTCTGGCTGCTGAGCACGCTGTTTATCGCCACGCTCACCTGGTTTGAGTTCCGGCGCGTACGTTTTAACTTCAACGTCTTCTTCTCGCTGCTGTTTTTGCTGACCTTTTTCTTTGGTTTCCCGCTGACCAGCATCCTCGTGTTCCGCTTTGATGTGGGCGTCGCTCCGCCGGAAATCTTGTTGCAGGCGCTGCTCTCTGCGACCTGCTTCTACGCGGTGTACTACGTCACCTATAAAACGCGCCTGCGCGCGGCGAAAGACACCGCGCCCCGTCGACCGCTGTTTACCATGAACCGGGTAGAGACCCATCTGACGTGGGTCATGCTGATGACCATCGCCCTGGTCAGCGTGGCGATTTTCTTCATGCATAACGGTTTTTTACTGTTTAAGTTGCAGTCCTATAGCCAGATTTTTTCCGCCGAAGTCTCCGGCGTCGCGCTCAAGCGCTTCTTCTATTTCTTCATCCCGGCGATGCTGGTGGTCTTTTTCCTGCGCCAGGACAGCAAAGCCTGGCTGTTCTTCCTGGTCAGCACCGTCGCGTTTGGCATTCTGACCTACATGATCGTCGGCGGTACCCGCGCCAACATCATTATCGCCTTCGCGATTTTCCTGTTTATCGGCATTATTCGCGGCTGGATCTCCCTGTGGATGCTGGCGGCGGCAGGCGTCTTTGGGATTGTGGGAATGTTCTGGCTGGCGCTGAAGCGCTACGGTCTTAACGTAGCCGGTGACGAAGCGTTTTATACCTTCCTGTATCTGACGCGCGATACCTTCTCGCCGTGGGAAAACCTGGCATTGCTGCTGCAAAACTACGACAAGATCGAATTCCAGGGGCTGGCGCCGATTGTTCGCGATTTCTATGTCTTTATTCCGACGTGGCTGTGGCCTGACCGTCCCGGCATTGTCCTGAACACGGCAAACTACTTCACCTGGGAAGTGCTGAATAATCACTCGGGCCTGGCGATTTCCCCCACCCTGATTGGCTCGCTGGTGGTGATGGGCGGAACGTGGTTTATCCTGCCCGGCGCGATCGCGGTCGGACTGATAATAAAATGGTTCGACTGGCTGTACACGTTGGGTAACGAAGAGACCAACCGCTACAAAGCCGCTGTTTTGCACAGTTTCTGTTTCGGTGCCATTTTCAATATGATCGTTCTGGCGCGCGAGGGGCTGGATTCGTTCGTCTCGCGCGTGGTGTTCTTTATGGTTGTTTTCGGCGTCTGTCTGCTGCTGGCAAAACTCCTGTACTGGTTGTTTGACAGTGCAGGGCTTGTGCACAGACGTGAGCCACAGGGCAGCACAACGCTGTCGCAAGTCTGAGTAGGGATTATCATGACGGATAAAACTTCAGCCCCGCGTTATGCGCTGCGTGGGCTACAGCTGATTGGCTGGCGTGACATGCAGCACGCGCTGGATTTTCTGTTCGCGGACGGGCAGATGAAGTCGGGCACGCTGGTGGCCATCAACGCAGAAAAAATGCTGGCGGTTGAAGATAACGCGGAAGTGAAAAGCCTGATCGAAGCCGCGGAGTTTAAATACGCAGACGGTATTAGCGTGGTGCGTTCGATCCGGAAAAAGTTTCCTGACGCTAATGTGTCTCGCGTGGCGGGAGCCGATCTTTGGGAGCGGCTTATGGAGCGCGCAGGCGCTGAAGGCACGCCGGTATTTCTGATTGGCGGCAAGCCCGAGGTATTGGCACAGACCGAACAAAAGCTGCGTAGCCAGTGGAATGTCAACATCGTGGGCAGTCAGGATGGCTACTTCAGGCCGGAAGATCGCCAGGCGTTATATGAGCGCGTGCGCGACAGCGGGGCGAAAATCGTCACCGTTGCCATGGGATCGCCGCGCCAGGAAATACTGATGCGCGATTGCCGTCTGGTCAGCCCGGATGCGCTCTATATGGGCGTTGGCGGCACCTACGACGTCTTTACCGGCCACGTTAAGCGTGCGCCGAAAGTCTGGCAAAACCTGGGCCTGGAGTGGCTGTACCGCCTGCTTTCCCAACCGACACGCATCAAACGACAGATTCGCCTCCTGCGGTACCTCGCCTGGCATTACACCCGGAAAATGTAATCAATATGCAGCGCGATCTACCGTTCGCGCTGCAACGCCCCCCGCAAAACTGCTGAGTTTATGTGCAATGCATTCATTTTTTTAATGCATTGTTTGCCATTTGCCAGAATTTAAGAAACCATTCGCTCCGTATTTCAGTACCCCTCAAAAATAATAACCGGCAACAAGTCGGGAAACAGCAAACACAACCGAGGAATTATGGCAGAGAAAAAACCGGAGCTTCAGCGTGGGCTGGAAGCTCGACATATTGAACTGATTGCGCTGGGCGGGACTATCGGCGTTGGCCTGTTTATGGGCTCGGCAAGCACGCTGAAGTGGGCGGGGCCTTCCGTCCTGCTGGCGTATATTATTGCCGGGCTGTTCGTCTTCTTCATCATGCGCTCAATGGGCGAAATGCTGTTCCTGGAGCCGGTGACGGGCTCTTTCGCCGTTTACGCCCACCGTTATATGAGCCCGTTCTTTGGCTATCTCACGGCCTGGTCGTACTGGTTTATGTGGATGGCCGTGGGGATTTCGGAGATCACCGCCATCGGGGTCTACGTGCAGTTCTGGTTCCCGGAGATGGCCCAGTGGATACCCGCGCTTATTGCCGTAGGGCTGGTGGCGCTGGCGAACCTTGCCGCCGTTCGTCTTTACGGCGAAATCGAGTTCTGGTTTGCGATGATCAAAGTCACCACCATTATCGTGATGATTGTCGTTGGCCTCGGGGTCATCTTCTTTGGCTTCGGTAACGGCGGGCACGCCATCGGTTTTGGTAACCTGACCGGGCACGGCGGCTTCTTTGCGGGCGGCTGGAAGGGCTTCCTGACGGCGCTCTGTATCGTGGTGGCATCCTATCAGGGCGTAGAGCTAATCGGGATCACCGCAGGTGAAGCGAAAAACCCGCAGGTGACGCTGCGTAGCGCGGTAGGCAAGGTGCTGTGGCGTATCCTGATTTTCTATGTAGGCGCCATCTTCGTTATCGTGACCATTTTCCCGTGGAACGAAATTGGCACGACCGGCAGCCCGTTTGTTTTAACCTTTGCAAAGATTGGCATCACGGCGGCGGCCGCGATTATCAACTTTGTGGTGCTGACGGCGGCGCTTTCCGGCTGTAACAGCGGAATGTACAGCTGCGGGCGTATGCTTTACGCGCTCTCGCAAAACAAACAGCTGCCGGCAGTGATGGGCAAAGTCTCTCGCGTGGGTGTCCCCGTGGCGGGTGTGGCGGTATCAATTGTCATTCTGCTGATTGGCTCTTGCCTGAATTACATCATCCCCAATCCGCAGCGCGTGTTCGTTTACGTCTACAGCGCCAGCGTGCTGCCGGGGATGGTGCCGTGGTTTGTGATTCTGATTAGCCAGCTGCGTTTTCGTCAGGCGCACAGGCAGGCGATTGCCAGCCATCCGTTCCGCTCCATTTTGTTCCCGTATGCAAACTATTTGACGATGGCGTTCCTGATTTGCGTATTAATTGGAATGTACTTTAATGAAGATACCCGCATGTCGCTGTTTGTCGGGATGATCTTCCTGGCCGCCGTGACGGCTGCCTATAAGCTATTTGGCCTGGGTCGCCGCGGCTCCGCCCATAAAGTGGAGGAATAAGCGGCAAAATGTGCAAACCATAACCAAACGCGCATTTTTTTCAAAAAAGCACTAGACAGCGGGGACGGAGGTACGTAATATCCAGCCCCGCAACGGCGCTAAGCGCCCGTAGCTCAGCTGGATAGAGCGCTGCCCTCCGGAGGCAGAGGTCTCAGGTTCGAATCCTGTCGGGCGCGCCATTTTAGTCCCGGCGCTAGAGCTGCGGTGGTCTGAGAAGTAGTCAGAACCGCGTGAAAGAATACAGTGGTGGCTATAGCTCAGTTGGTAGAGCCCTGGATTGTGATTCCAGTTGTCGTGGGTTCGAATCCCATTAGCCACCCCATTATTGAAAGAGTTGTGAATTGCGAAGGTGGCGGAATTGGTAGACGCGCTAGCTTCAGGTGTTAGTGTTCTTACGGACGTGGGGGTTCAAGTCCCCCCCCTCGCACCACGACTTTTAATGAATTGAACTAAAAATTCAAAAAAGCAGTACATCGGCGAGTAGCGCAGCTTGGTAGCGCAACTGGTTTGGGACCAGTGGGTCGGAGGTTCGAATCCTCTCTCGCCGACCAATTTTGAACCCCGCTTCGGCGGGGTTTTTTGTTTTCTGCGCTTTTTCATCCTGTAGCCATCCCCCGACAACACCCTGCATCCTTGTCGCGATTCAGCGACATATAACTCGTTAATAATAAAGAAATTTTTATTTTGTCGCTTTAAGCGTCTCCTGCTGACGACAGATCGCCGCCCTTAACGCGATGTTGTACGGCGTAAGGCGGTTCTTAACAGCATAATTTCCTTTTATCTTAAAATGTTGCGTGATGTAAAAGTTCTGTGTGTAAACCTGGCACAATACGTGCAATAATACAGGGGTAGATGCTCATTCCATCTCTTATGCTCGCCTCAGGGCCTCATAAACTCAGGAATGACGCAGAGCCGTTTACGGTGCTTATCGTCCACTGACAGATGTCGCTTCGGCCTCATCAAACACCATGGACACAACGTTGAGTGAAGCACCACATATGTTGTCTTACAGACCTGTTTTAACGCCTGCTTTTATAGCAGGCGTTTTTTTATGCCTAAAAAAAGGAGGCCATTTGGCCTCCTTGTAATCTACTGCTGCGTCCCGTTGTTCTGTAGCGTCAGCAGTAGTCCATCATGTCGCATGGCTGCGGCCTCTTCCGGCTTGTGCTGCTTGTCCAGCGAATCAGCAAGCCAGGCGTAATCGAATGCGTCCGGGCGCTGCTTCAGCGCTGCGCGGAAGGCGAGGCTTGCCTCCTGCCACTCGCCGTGCTTCATAAGAGACTGGCCCAGCGTACTCCACAGCAGCGGACGATCGCCGACGGTTTTGATCTGCTGGCGCAGTACTTTTTCGATCTGCTCAGGATTATTGGTCTTCAGGCGCGGGATCACCATTACCAGGCGGTCATCATACTGTCGCTTGAGACCGTCGAGGAGGATCTCCTGCGCGGTGTCATGGTCGTCACACTCAATCAGATGTTCGGCCATCGCCACCTGGAGAGGGACCTGCTGGCGCGTTTTGCGGCTCTGGTTTTTCCACCAGGCCTTCAGCCCGTCGCTGCCAAGATCGGCACGCGCCTGATCCATCAGGCCAATCCACGCCAGACGCTGAAGTTCATCACGGTGTTCATCGTCGCCCACGTCGGCTTTCGCCATGGAAGGGATAATGTCCAGCAGCGATCCCCACGCACCGGTCCGGATGTATGCTTGTTCAGCAAGACGCAGCACTTCCGGATGACGAGGCGTAATCTCCAGCAGACGGTCAACGCCGTGGCGTGCCGCATGGTTTTCATTCCGCGCCAGTTGCAGACGAACGCGGGTGATCTCAACCGGAATCGGATCCTTAGTAGAAAGCTCAGAGGCGCGTTCAAGATGCTGATTGGCGCGGGCCTCATCGCCTCGCTGCTGCGCCGCCTCAGCGGCCAGCAGATAGTTTACAACCGGCTGTTCTGCATGGTCGGCATTTTTCGACATCAGCTTTTCAACTTGCTGATAATCGCCTTCGGCCAGCTTCAGCAGCGCCTGCTCGGTCTGCTTACGGGCGCGACGGCGCTTACGGCCAACGAACCAGCCGCGGGTATGCGCGCCGGTACGGAAAATACGACGCAGGATCCACTCCACGGCCAGCAGAACGACCACGCCCAGGATCAGGATAATCACCAGCCCGGTCACGCTGGTTTCGATGTTGTAGTTATCGGTCTGGATCAGTACGTAACCCTGGTGACCCGCGAGCATCGGCCCCAGCACAATCCCGGCGATCAGCAGGATGAAGAGTAAGAAGACTTTTAGCATCATTACTCTCCTTGCGGCGCGCTTTCAGGCGCTGGCGCGGCGGCAGGTGCTTCAGCCGGGTGCTCTGCCGGAACGCCCGGCTGGGCCAGCAGGTTACGCACGCGCGTCTGCATGATCTTCTCCAGAATCGGCTGGCTCTCCAGTTTGTCCGGCACGTTCATGGTGATGTTTTGCTGGCTTAGCTTGTCGATATCCTCAAGGAACGCGGTCGTGGTTGCGTCATTGGTATCGTAGTAAGCGCGGACCCAGGTGGATACGTTATCCAGAGCCTGTTTGTAGGTCTCTTCCTGATGACGCGGTACGGCCTGAGCAGCCACCAGCAGGCGGGAGCGAATGTTTTCGCGCAGATAGACGTCCTGGTTCGGCGCCAGCAGCGGCACGGCCGTTTCATCGCGGCGGCGAACGGTAATGAAGCTGTCCATAAAGTTCTGCCAGCTCTTTTGCAGGTTGATACGCCACTCGCTCAGGGAGCTGGACAGCTCGGTGCCGTCGGAATCCATTGGGGAGTCGTCGTCGTTGTTATCGGCCAGCTGGAGGTTATCAATCTGGTTCGAGAGCTGATTCACCTTAAGAATGATACCGTCGTAATCGACCTGAGAAACCGCAGACAGGCTGGCGATATCTTCCGTAATGGCGCGGCGTGCGCCGATCAGGCTCGGATCGTTCATGTCGGCCAGGCTTGCGTCGGCGCTTTTCAGCAGCGCGGCGGCGGTGGTGACATCCTGATCGCTCCAGAGCTTACGTCCGGCCAGCTTCACCAGAAAATCGGCCTGTGAAAGCAGCCAGGTTTTGGCATCGGTTCCGGAAATCGTGGCGACTTTTTCCTGCACTTCGCTCAGCTGTTTGGTCAACGCTTCACGCTTGCTGTTCGCGTCGGCGAGGGCGGCAGCCTGCTGCTTAATCACGCCTTCCAGCTCGGCTTTTTGCGTCTCCTGCGCTTTTTGCAGGGCGGTGATTTGGTTAACCAGCGCGTCGCTGGTGGCCGTCTGGTTGGTGCCCTGTTTCTTCACCAGCCCGTAAAGTCCCACGCCTGCGGCCAGCGCAATCGCGATGGCAATCACGCTCAGCGTAAGGCTGGTTTTGTTGCTGCCGTTTTTCTTCTCAACGGTTTTGTCTGTCGTCTCTGGCTGTGACGTGGTGTCCACAGTCTCCCTGGTCTCTTCAACCACGGCGGAGGATTTTTCGTGTTCCGTCATTATGGCTTCCCATTTGAGAGTTATTGTAATGCGCGCAGCAGCGCATCGTTGTCGGCGTTATCAGCGATCCGAATATCCTGCCAGCCCAGTTCCCGGGCGTGGTTCGCCAGACGCTCGCTGACGACCAGAAGCCGACAGCGGAGTAACCAGTTTTCGCGATACCAAAGCGGGATCAGCGACCAAAGCTGTTGTAACATTTCACCGCTGGTGACCACCAGCGTATTAATGCCGCGGGCGTGCCAGCGCATTGCTTCTTCCGCGCCATCGTAATGTTTCGCACAGCGCTGATAGCACTCCACAAACGTCACGTCTGCACCGCGTTCCCGCAACGTTTCACCCAGCAGTTCGCGGCCACCGTTGCCGCGCAAAATGAGCGCACGCTTTCCGGCAATGGTTTGTAATTCAGGTAATTGTAGCAAGACTTCGCTGATTTCCCGATCTAACGGATAACGAACATCAATTCCGCTGGCGGTGTGTAAGGCCAGCGCGGTGGTGCGCCCGATGGCGAAATAGCGGGGTGCACAGGGCCAGCTAGTGCCCTGCTGTTGCAGCTGCGCATGGGCAAACTCAACGGCATGCTGCGACAGGGCAAAGAGCAGATCGCCTTCCTGCAAGGCACGCATCTGGTCAGCGAGCGTAGACAGCTCGCGACCGGGGGAGAATTCAATCAGCGGAAAACTCCAGGCCACCTGCCCCAGTGCGCGCAGACGGCTCACTAACTGCTCTCCTGCGGGAGAAGGGCGGGTGACAAGAATACTCATGCAGGGGGTTCTCCGTTATAGACCTCGGCCAGAATTTCACGCGCGCCGTTATTCAGCAACTCTTCCGCCAGCGATACGCCAAGCGCTTCGGCATCCTGCGGCCTGCCGCGACGTTCACCGCGAACCATCTGCGAGCCGTCCGGCGCGCCGACCAGCGCACGCAACCACAGTTCACCGTCGGTTAATTCAGCATAGCTGCCAATGGGCACCTGACAGCCGCCTTCGAGACGAGTATTCATCGCACGCTCGGCTTTTACGCGAATGGCGGTATCGTCATGATTCAGCGGCGCGAGCAGGTTCTGGGTGCGCGCATCATCCAGACGGCATTCAATGCCGACGGCACCCTGACCGACGGCGGGCAGCGACAGCTCCGGCGGCAACGCCACGCGAATGCGTTCCTCCAGCCCCAGGCGTTTCAGGCCCGCCACCGCAAGAATAATGGCATCGTAGTCGCCGTTATCCAGCTTGCCAAGGCGCGTGCCGACGTTACCGCGCAGCGAACGAATCACCAGATCCGGGCGACGCTCCGCCAGCTGACACTGGCGGCGTAAACTTGACGTGCCGACCACGCTGCCCTCTGGCAACGCGTCGAGCGACGCATAGCGGTTAGAGACAAACGCATCGCGCGGATCCTCGCGCTCGCAGATAGTCACCAGCCCCAGCCCTTCCGGGAACTCAACGGGCACGTCTTTCATCGAATGCACGGCGATATCGGCGCGGTTCTCAAGCAATGCCAGTTCCAGCTCTTTGACAAACAGGCCCTTGCCGCCCACTTTCGCCAGCGGCGTATCGAGGATTACGTCACCGCGCGTGACCATTGGCACCAGCTCAACGCGTAATCCGGTGTGGCAGGCTTCCAGGCGCTGCTTAACATAATGTGCCTGCCAGAGCGCAAGGGGACTTTGGCGTGTGGCAATTCTCAAAACATTGTCTAACATGCTTGTTACCGTCATTATCAATCGCTAACCATCCTAACATTGTTGACACTCGGATGGCAGTTTTACGGTTGATGAAGCGCGAGAGGGACAGGGCGGCGTACGCGTCAGCCACCGCCGTATTCAGGAATTTACACGTACAGAACGGTGCTACACTTGTATGTAGCGCATCTTTCTTTACGGTCAACCGGCAAGGTGTTAAATTGATCACGTTTTAGACCATTTTTTCGTCTGTACCACCAGAAAAGCAAAAGGCGAAAGAAGGGTAACGGTTATTTTTTGAAATACTGCGGGTCCGCTGCTTTTTCTGTTTTGACTGGCGTGCGACACCCGGAAACATCAGGCGATACGTCTTGTACCTCTATATTGAGACTCTGAAACAGAGACTGGATGCCATCAATCAATTGCGCGTGGATCGCGCGCTTGCTGCCATGGGCCCTGCTTTCCAGCAGGTATACAGTCTACTGCCGACATTGTTGCACTATCACCATCCGCTAATGCCGGGTTACCTCGATGGTAACGTTCCCCAGGGCATTTGCCTCTTCACGCCTGATGAAACCCAACAGCATTACCTGACCGAACTTGAGCTCTACCGTGGTATGCCGCCGCAGGATTCGCCGAAAGGCGAGCTGCCGATTACCGGGGTTTACTCCATGGGCAGCACCTCATCGGTTGGGCAAAGTTGTTCTTCTGACCTGGATATCTGGGTCTGCCATCAGTCCTGGCTCGACAATGAAGAGCGCCAGCTGTTGCAGCGTAAATGCAGCCTGCTGGAGAGCTGGGCGGCGTCGCTCGGCGTGGAAGTAAGCTTCTTCCTGATTGATGAAAACCGTTTCCGCCATAACGAAAGCGGCAGTCTGGGTGGTGAAGACTGCGGCTCGACTCAGCACATTCTGCTGCTGGATGAGTTTTACCGTACCGCCGTTCGCCTGGCCGGGAAACGTATTCTGTGGAATATGGTGCCGTGCGATGAAGAAGAGAATTATGACGACTACGTCATGTCGCTTTACTCGCAGGGCGTTCTGACGCCAAACGAGTGGCTCGATCTGGGCGGCCTGAGCTCCCTGTCCGCCGAAGAGTACTTTGGCGCAAGCCTCTGGCAGCTCTATAAGAGCATTGATTCACCGTACAAAGCGGTGCTGAAAACCCTGCTGCTGGAAGCCTACTCCTGGGAATACCCCACGCCGCGTCTGCTGGCGAAAGACATTAAGCAGCGTCTGCACGACGGGGAGATCGTCTCCTACGGGCTTGATGCCTACTGCATGATGCTGGAACGCGTCACCGAATACCTGACGGCCATTGATGACACCACGCGTCTTGACCTGGTGCGTCGATGTTTCTATCTCAAAGTCTGTGAAAAACTGAGCCGTGAGCGTGCCTGCGTTGGCTGGCGTCGTGAAGTGGTCAGCCAGTTAGTCAAAGAGTGGGGATGGGACGAAGCGCGTCTCGCCATGCTCGACAACCGCGCCAACTGGAAGATCGATCAGGTGCGCGAGGCGCACAACGAACTGCTTGATGCAATGATGCAAAGCTACCGCAACCTGATCCGCTTCGCCCGCCGTAACAACCTTAGCGTTTCTGCCAGCCCACAGGATATCGGGGTGTTAACCCGTAAGCTGTACGCCGCGTTTGAAGCGTTGCCGGGTAAGGTTACGCTGGTTAACCCACAGATTTCGCCTGACCTGTCTGAACCGAATCTGACCTTTATCTACGTCCCGCCGGGCCGCGCGAACCGCACCGGGTGGTATCTGTACAACCGTGCGCCAAGCATGGATTCAATCATCAGCCATCAGCCGCTGGAATATAACCGCTACCTGAACAAGCTGGTGGCCTGGGCCTGGTTTAACGGCCTCCTCACCTCACGCACCCGGTTGTTTATCAAGGGCAACGAGGTGGTCGATTTAGCCAAGTTGCAGGAGATGGTGGCGGACGTCTCGCACCACTTCCCGCTGCGCCTGCCTGCGCCGACGCCAAAAGCGCTCTACAGCCCGTGTGAGATCCGCCATCTGGCGATCATCGTCAACCTGGAATACGACCCGACAGCGGCCTTCCGCAATCAGGTGGTCCACTTCGACTTCCGCAAGCTGGACGTCTTTAGCTTCGGCGAGCAGCAAAACTGCCTGGTGGGCAGCGTGGATCTGCTGTACCGCAACTCGTGGAACGAAGTGCGTACCCTGCACTTCAACGGCGAGCAGGCGATGATCGAAGCGCTGAAAACCATTCTCGGCAAGATGCACCAGGACGCCGCGCCGCCGGACAGCGTGGAAGTGTTCTGCTACAGCCAGCACCTGCGCGGCCTGATTCGTACCCGCGTGCAGCAGCTGGTGTCTGAGTGCATCGAACTGCGCCTCTCCAGCACCCGCCAGGAAACCGGGCGCTTTAAAGCGCTGCGCGTCTCTGGCCAGACCTGGGGCCTGTTCTTTGAGCGCCTGAACGTGTCGGTGCAGAAGCTGGAAAACGCCATTGAATTCTACGGTGCGATTTCGCACAACAAGCTGCATGGCCTGTCGGTTCAGGTGGAAACCAACCACGTTAAGCTGCCACAGGTGGTGGATGGCTTTGCCAGTGAAGGGATCATTCAGTTCTTCTTCGAAGAGTCGGGCGATAACGCCGGGTTTAACATCTACATTCTGGATGAAACCAACCGCGCCGAGGTGTATCACCACTGTGAAGGCAGCAAAGAGGAGCTGGTGCGCGACGTCAGCCGCTTCTATTCGTCCTCGCACGATCGCTTTACCTACGGCTCAAGCTTTATCAACTTCAACCTGCCGCAGTTCTACCAGATTGTGAACGTAGATGGCCGGGCGCAGGTGATCCCGTTCCGTACGCAGGCAATTACCCCTGCGGCGCCTGCGAATCAGGATACCGCACCGCTGTTGCAGCAGTATTTCTCCTGAGCCTTTTCGCCGGGCGGCGCTTACGCTTACCCGGCCTACGGTCCGAGCCGTTGTAGGCCCGGTAAGGCGTAGCCGCCACCGGGCAACAAAACTACCTGAAACTCACGTCCTCGCCCGCCTGCGCGGTTGCAGCCTGTTCCAGCAGATCCCAGAACGTTTCGCCGCTGCGATCGCAAACCCACTCGTCACCTTTCAGGTCAAAGTGATAACCGCCCTGTTTAGCCGCCAGCCACACCTGGTGAAGCGGCTCCTGACGGTTAATAATAATTTTGCTGCCATTTTCGAAGCTTAAGGTCAGGATCCCGCCGTTGATTTCACAATCGATATCGCTGTCGCCGTCCCAGTCGTCGATACGCTCTTCGATGGTCATCCACAGGGTATCGGCGAGGCGATGAAATTCACTGTCGTTCATGGTTTTATTCCTGTTTTTCGTGATGGCGGCAGTATAACGCTAAATAATTCCCGTTGCAGGAAAGCGGCAAACTCTTGCTTTTGTGTCTTCTCCTGCGATGATAGAAACAGATTTGAACTTACGGGCAACCTCTACATGAAAAACGTCTTTCGAACGCTTGCCGTTCTTGTCACTCTGTTTAGCCTGACCGGCTGTGGACTGAAGGGACCACTTTACTTCCCGCCAGAGGATAAAAACGCACCACCGCCGACAAAACCGGTGCAAAGTGGTATCGAGTCATCTACGCCGGATACCAACGATCGCGGCAATAACGGTGGCCCGACTCAGGTCAATCTCTGACGATTACGTTCTGTACCCGCGCAATGGAGCAAATGATGCAGTTCTCTAAAATGCATGGCCTTGGCAACGACTTTATGGTCGTCGACGCGGTAACGCAGAATGTCTTTTTCTCCCCGGAGCTGATCCGTCGTCTGGCAGATCGACACGTGGGCGTGGGGTTTGACCAGCTGCTGGTGGTGGAGCCTCCTTACGATCCTGACCTGGACTTTCACTACCGCATTTTTAACGCCGACGGCAGCGAAGTGTCCCAGTGCGGCAATGGCGCGCGCTGTTTTGCCCGCTTTGTTCGGCTAAAAGGGCTCACCAACAAGCGCGATATCCGCGTCAGCACCGCCAACGGTCGGATGGTGCTCAGCGTCACCGACGACGAACTGGTGCGCGTGAACATGGGCGAGCCAAACTTCGAGCCTTCTGCCGTGCCGTTTCGCGCCAACAAAGCGGAAAAGACCTATATTATGCGCGCCGCCGAGCAGACAGTATTGTGCGGCGTTGTCTCAATGGGTAACCCGCACTGCGTGATTCAGGTGGATGATGTGCAAACCGCCGCGGTCGAAACGCTCGGCCCGGTACTGGAAAGCCACGAGCGCTTCCCGGAGCGGGCGAACATCGGTTTCATGCAGGTGGTGAAGCGTGAACACATTCGCCTGCGGGTTTACGAGCGCGGCGCGGGCGAAACCCAGGCCTGCGGAAGCGGTGCCTGTGCGGCGGTGGCCGTGGGTATCTCGCAGGGGTTACTGGCAGAAGAGGTTCGCGTGGAATTACCGGGCGGGCGTCTTGATATCGCCTGGAAAGGAGCGGGTCATCCACTGTACATGACTGGCCCGGCGACACATGTTTATGACGGGTTTATCCATCTATGAAGCAACCAGGGGAAGAACTGCGGGAACCCTTAACGGAGCTGGACGACAGCGCCGTTGTGGATTACCTGCTGCACAATCCTGAGTTTTTTATCCGCAATGCACGCGTCGTCGAACGGATGCGCGTGCCGCATCCGGTTCGCGAGACCGTGTCGCTGGTTGAATGGCACATGGCGCGCTCGCGCAATCACATCCATCAGCTCGAAGAAAACATGACGCTGCTGATGGAGCAGGCCAGCAATAACGAAAGCCTGTTCCACCGTCTTCTGCACCTCCAGGCGCGCCTGGCGTCTGCGCACAGTCTCGAAGAGTTTCTCAACCGCTTCCACCGCTGGGCGCGCGAGCTGGGGCTGGCAGGCGCAACTCTCCGCCTGTTCCCTGACCGCTGGCGCATTGGCGCGCCGTCCGGGTTTACCCATCTGGCGCTTAGCCGTCAGGCGTTTGAGCCGCTGCGCATTCAGCGTCTGGGCCACGAACACCACTATCTGGGGCCGCTTAATGGACCCGAGCTGTTGGTGGTGCTGCCGGAAGCCAAAGCTATTGGCTCGGTGGCGATGTCGCTGATGGGGCGTGATGGTGACCTGGGTGTGATGTTGTTTACCAGCCGCGACGCGCATCATTATGAGCAGGGGCAGGGCACGCAACTGCTACAGGAAATCGCCCTGATGCTGCCTGAGCTGCTGGAGCGCTGGATTGAGCGCGTATGACGGACGCACTGCTCGCCACTGACGTCTCGCGTTTTCTGCGCTATCTGGGCGTAGAGCGCCAGCTTAGCCCCATTACGCTGCTCAACTATCAGCGTCAGCTTGATGCCATCATGCAGATTGCCGATGAAATCGGCCTGAAAAGCTGGCAACAATGTGACGCCGCCACGGTACGCGGATTCGTCGTGCGTAGCCGTAAAAAAAACTTAAGCCCGGCGAGCCTGGCGCTCCGGCTCTCTGCCCTGCGCAGCTTTTTCGACTGGCTGGTCAGCCAGGGCAAGCTGAAAGCTAACCCGGCAAAAGGGATCGCCACGCCAAAAGCCCCACGCCATCTGCCGAAAAATATCGACGTCGACGACGTAAACCGCCTGCTGGATATCGATCTTAACGATCCGCTGGCCGTGCGCGACCGCGCGATGCTGGAGGTGATGTACGGTGCCGGGCTGCGTCTGTCCGAGCTGGTCAATCTCGATATAAAACATCTCGACCTGGAAACGGGCGAAGTGTGGGTGATGGGCAAGGGCAGCAAAGAGCGCCGCCTGCCGATTGGCCGCAACGCCGTCTCCTGGATTGAGCACTGGCTGGATCTGCGCGGGCTGTTTGGCGCCGAAGAAGATGCGCTGTTTTTGTCGAAGCTTGGCAAGCGGATCTCCGCGCGTAACGTGCAGAAGCGCTTTGCGGAGTGGGGCATCAAGCAGGGGCTGAACAGCCACGTGCATCCGCACAAGCTGCGCCACTCCTTTGCGACGCACATGCTGGAATCAAGCGGCGACCTGCGCGGCGTGCAGGAGCTGCTCGGCCACGCGAATCTGTCGACCACCCAAATCTATACCCATTTAGACTTCCAACACCTTGCCTCGGTGTATGACGCGGCGCATCCACGCGCCAAACGGGGGAAATAATGCGTTTTTACCGCCCACTCGGTCAGATATCAGCCCTGACGTTTGACCTTGATGACACTCTTTACGATAACCGTCCGGTGATCCTGCGTACCGAGCAGGAGTCGCTGACGTTTGTGCAGAACTACCATCCTGCGCTGAAAGCGATGCAGAACAAAGACTTCCAGCAGCTGCGTCAGTCCCTGCGGGAAACCGAACCGGAGATTTACCACGACGTGACCGAATGGCGTCGCCGGGCGGTTGAGCAGGCGATGCTCAACGCCGGCCTGAGCGCGCAGGATGCGGCCACGGGGGCCGAAGCGGCCATGGAAAACTTCGCCAAATGGCGCAGCCGCATCGATGTGCCGCAGGAGACACACGACACGCTGGCGAAACTGGCCAGTAAGTGGCCGCTGGTGGCCATCACCAACGGCAACGCTCAGCCCGAGCTGTTCGGCTTAGGTGACTATTTTCAGTTCGTGCTGCGCGCGGGCCCGCACGGGCGCTCGAAGCCGTTTAACGATATGTATCACCTGGCGGCGGAAAAACTGGATTTGCCGCTCGGCGAAATCCTGCACGTGGGCGATGACCTGACCACGGACGTCGCCGGGGCGATCCGCTGCGGTATGCAGGCCTGCTGGATCAAGCCGGAAAACGCCGATCTGATGACCACCCTGGACAGCCGTCTTCTGCCGCACGTGGAAATTTCACGGTTGGCATCCCTCACGACGCTGATATAATCATCAATTGTTCTGTATAAATTAACAGGGTTTTGGCGAATGGAAACATTTGCCTGCCCGACATGACGTGACGGTGCCAATGGACGTTTCTTACCTGCTCGACAGCCTTAATGATAAACAACGTGATGCGGTTGCCGCCTCGCGTACAAACCTGCTGGTACTGGCTGGAGCGGGCAGTGGTAAGACGCGCGTGCTGGTTCACCGTATTGCCTGGCTCCAGAGCGTGGAGAACTGCTCGCCGTACTCAATTATGGCCGTGACGTTTACCAACAAGGCGGCGGCAGAGATGCGCCACCGTATCGCACAGCTGATGGGCACCAGCCAGGGCGGCATGTGGGTTGGCACCTTCCACGGCCTGGCGCACCGTCTGCTGCGCGCGCACCATATGGACGCTAACCTGCCGCAGGATTTCCAGATCCTCGACAGCGAAGACCAGCTGCGCCTGCTGAAGCGCCTGATCAAGGCGATGAACCTCGACGAGAAGCAGTGGCCGCCGCGTCAGGCGATGTGGTACATCAACGGTCAGAAAGACGAAGGTCTGCGCCCGCACCATATCCAGAGCTTCGGCAACCCGGTCGAGCAGACCTGGCAGAACGTCTACAAGGCCTATCAGGAAGCGTGCGACCGCGCCGGCCTGGTGGATTTCGCCGAGCTGCTGCTGCGCGCCCACGAGTTGTGGCTGAACAAACCGCATATCCTGCAACACTACCGTGAACGCTTCACCAACATTCTGGTGGACGAATTCCAGGATACCAACAACATCCAGTACGCGTGGATCCGCCTGCTGGCCGGTGATACCGGCAAGGTGATGATCGTCGGCGATGACGACCAGTCTATCTACGGCTGGCGCGGCGCGCAGGTGGAAAACATCCAGCGCTTCCTCAACGATTTCCCCGGCGCGCAAACCATCCGTCTGGAGCAGAACTACCGCTCAACCAGCAATATTCTGAGCGCGGCCAACGCCCTGATTGAGAACAACAACGGGCGCCTGGGTAAAAAGCTGTGGACCGACGGCGTCGACGGCGAACCTATTTCGATTTACTGCGCCTTCAACGAACTCGACGAAGCGCGCTTCGTGGTGAACCGCATTAAAACCTGGCAGGACAACGGCGGCGCGCTGGAGCAGTGCGCCATTCTCTATCGCAGCAACGCCCAGTCGCGCGTGCTGGAAGAGGCGCTGTTGCAGGTGAGCATGCCGTACCGTATTTATGGCGGTATGCGCTTCTTCGAACGTCAGGAGATCAAAGATGCGCTCTCGTATCTGCGTCTGATTGCCAACCGTAACGACGATGCGGCGTTTGAGCGCGTGGTGAACACGCCGACGCGCGGCATCGGCGATCGCACGCTGGACGTGGTGCGCCAGGCCTCGCGCGATCGTCAGCTTACGCTGTGGCAGGCGTGCCGCGAGCTGTTGCAGGAAAAAGCCCTCGCCGGACGCGCCGCCAGCGCGTTGCAGCGCTTCCTGGAGTTAATTGACGCGCTGGCGCAGGAAACCGCCGACATGCCGCTGCACGTACAGACCGACCGGGTGATCAAAGATTCCGGCCTGCGCACCATGTACGAGCAGGAAAAAGGCGAAAAGGGGCAGACCCGTATAGAGAACTTAGAGGAACTGGTCACGGCAACGCGCCAGTTCAGCTACAACGAAGAAGACGAAGATCTGATGCCGTTGCAGGCATTCCTCTCCCACGCCGCGCTGGAGGCGGGAGAAGGGCAGGCCGATACCTGGCAGGATGCGGTTCAGCTGATGACCCTGCACTCCGCCAAAGGTCTGGAGTTCCCGCAGGTGTTTATCGTCGGGATGGAAGAAGGCATGTTCCCGAGCCAGATGTCGTTGGATGAAGGCGGGCGTCTGGAAGAAGAGCGTCGTCTGGCCTACGTGGGCGTGACCCGTGCGATGCAGAAGCTTACCCTGACTTATGCGGAAACCCGCCGCCTGTACGGGAAAGAGGTGTATCACCGTCCGTCGCGCTTTATCGGCGAGCTGCCCGAGGAGTGCGTGGAAGAGGTGCGCCTGCGCGCCAGCATCAGCCGCCCGGTCAGCCATCAGCGTATGGGGTCGCCGATCTCTGAAACCGACACCGGGTACAAGCTGGGCCAGCGCGTGCGCCACGCTAAATTTGGCGAAGGCACCATCGTCAACCTGGAAGGCAGCGGCGAGCACAGCCGCTTGCAGGTGGCGTTCCAGGGGCAGGGGATCAAATGGCTGGTGGCAGCCTATGCCAGGCTGGAAAGTGTGTAACTTTCAGAAAAATATCACTATTTTGTAATAATCTGCTAGCCTTATACGCTGAAGGTCAATTAATGCCCTTCAGCGTTCCGTTGCGTGTTGACGCCACAGTTATTGCTGGCGTAACATGCGCGCACGATTACGCTAAGAGGACATTCGCCTTGGACACACCCAGTAGATACTGGCTCAATTCCCTGTCATCCAGGAACAACTCCTAAGGCTATCTCCTCTTGCTGATGGCCTTAGTGGTTGTCAGCGACTGCATTTTTCCCGTCGCGCTGAGTCAGGCTGTTTAATGGTCTGAAACCCAATTTGTTTCTGTGTGCCCACCGAACTGTCCGATATTTTTTGCATTGGGAGTCCCGGTCATGTTGAGCGCATTTCAACTCGAAAATAACCGACTGACTCGGCTTGAAGCCGAAGAGTCACAGCCCCTCATTGATGCCGTATGGGTGGATCTGGTCGAGCCGGACGACGATGAACGCCTTCGCGTACAATCTGAACTGGGGCAAAGCCTGGCGACACGCCCGGAACTGGAAGACATCGAAGCATCCGCCCGTTTTTTTGAAGACGAAGACGGCCTGCACATTCACTCCTTCTTCTTTTTTGAAGATGCCGAAGACCACGCGGGGAACTCTACCGTGGCGTTCACCATCCGCGATGGCCGCCTGTTCACCCTGCGCGAGCGCGAACTGCCGGCGTTTCGTCTCTACCGCATGCGTGCCCGCAGCCAGGCGATGATAGACGGAAACGCCTATGAGCTGCTGCTGGATCTGTTCGAAACCAAAATCGAACAGCTGGCGGATGAAATCGAAAACATCTACAGCGACCTGGAAAAGCTGAGCCGCGTGATCATGGAAGGCCATCAGGGCGATGAATACGACGAAGCGTTGTCCACGCTGGCGGAGCTGGAAGATATCGGCTGGAAGGTGCGTTTGTGTCTGATGGATACCCAGCGCGCGCTGAACTTCCTGGTGCGCAAGGCGCGTCTGCCGGGCGGTCAGCTGGAGCAGGCGCGTGAGATTTTACGCGATATCGAATCCCTGCTGCCGCACAACGAATCCCTGTTCCAGAAGGTCAACTTCCTGATGCAGGCGGCGATGGGCTTTATCAACATCGAGCAGAACCGCATCATCAAGATCTTCTCGGTGGTCTCCGTGGTGTTCCTGCCGCCGACGCTGGTGGCGTCCAGCTACGGGATGAACTTTGAGTTTATGCCGGAGCTGAAGTGGAGCTTTGGTTACCCGGGGGCGATTATCTTTATGATCCTCGCCGGGCTGGCGCCGTATCTGTACTTTAAGCGGAAGAACTGGCTTTGAGAGTTCGCCCGGTGGCGCTACGCTTACCGGGCCTACAGATCTTGTAGGCCGGATAACGCGCAGCCGCCATCCGGCAAAAAAGCACTACACCCCTCTGCGGATCCTGCGCTGGGTATAGATCGCATCCGCAACAAAGATGGCCAGCGCTACCCAGATAAAGGCGAAGGTCACCATCTTATCCGCACCCGGCACTTCGCCGTAAAATACCACTGCCAGCAGGAACATCAGCGTCGGGCCAATGTACTGGAAGAAGCCCAGCGTGGAGAGGCGCAGACGCGTTGCCGCGCCGGTGAAGCACAGCAGGGGAATCGTCGTGACCACGCCTGCGGCCATCAGCATCAGGTTTAACGACCAGGGGTTGCTGCCCATGTGACTGGTGGCGCTGTCGGCAATACCGAACAGATAAATTGCCGCGACCGGCAGCAGCCACAGGGTTTCAAACAGCATGCCCGTCTGCGCTTCCACCGCAATCTTCTTACGCACCAGGCCGTAGAAGGCAAAGCTGAACGCCAGGCCGAGGGCGATGATCGGCAGCGAGCCAAAGGTCCACAGCTGCACCAGCACGCCGCAGAAGGCCAGAATCACCGCCACCCACTGCATCCGACGGAAGCGCTCGCCGAGGAAAATCATCCCCAGCACGATGTTCACCAGCGGGTTAATGAAGTACCCCAGGCTCGCTTCGAGCATATGATGGTTATTCACCGCCCAGATGAACAGCAGCCAGTTGCCGCCGATCAGCACTGCGGAAAGCGCGAGCAGGAAGACCTTCTTCGGCGTTTTCAGCAGCGTTTTGACGCCTGACCACTGACGGCTGATGCTCATCAGCGCGATCATGAAGAAAAACGACCAGATGACGCGGTGGGTGAGGATTTCGTCCGCCGGGACATAGGCGATAAGCTTGAAGTACGCCGGCGCGATACCCCAAATAAAATAAGCGGCAAGGGCGAGTAAAACGCCCTGCCGCGTCTGTTTAGCATCCATCGGGAAAATCCGTTACAAAAAAGTGAATCAATTTTACCCGAATTTGCCGCCTCAACCCACCATATAAGTGGCGGTTGCGCTGGCGATATAAACCTGCTCCTCGTTATGCAGCTCAACGCGGGCAACGGCAACTTTATTCCCGGCACGCAGCAGGCTGCTGGTGCAGGTAAAGCGGTTTCCTCGTCCTGGTCGCAGGTAGTCGACGCGTAAATCGATGGTTCCCATGCGCGACAGGCGCTGGCGTAACTCATCTTCGTTGATGGTGTCGTGGCGCGTCAGCGTGCTGCCCACGCACACCAGACCGGCCGCCACGTCCAGCGCAGAGGCAATCACCCCGCCATGCAAAATGCTTTGCGCCCAGTTGCCCACCATCATTGGCTGATTATTGAAGCTAAGCTGAGCAAAGTCTTTTTCGTATCGTTCCAGCTCAAGACCCAGTGCACGGTTAAATGGCATGTGGTACACAAAAATCTCGCCCACGAGTTTTAATGTTTCTTCGGCGGTTAGCGTGGCTGACATCAGACGTGGCATCCTTGTTGTTAATAAAATGTTGATTTTATGCTTCAGGATAAAGGAATGCCACTTTAAGAAACGAGGAAGCGGAAGTTATCGCAGAAGTCTGTAGAATGCGCAGACAAAACTATTCATTAAATGTCACAATTTCAGGAGAACACCACCGATGCGGACGTATCTGGGTTGGTTACTGGCGGCGGTTGCGCTGCCCCTCACAGCATATGCGCAGGAAGCGACGATCAAAGAAGTGCATGATAAACCTGCCGTTCAGGGCAGCATCATCGCCAATATGCTTCAGGAGCACGACAATCCGTTCACGCTGTACCCCTATGACACAAACTACGTGATCTACACCCAGACCAGCGATCTCAACAAAGAGGCGATAAGCTCCTATAACTGGTCTGATAATGCGCGTAAAGATGAGGTGAAGTTCCAGCTCAGCCTCGCCTTCCCGTTCTGGCGCGGCATCCTGGGGCCGAACTCGGTGCTTGGCGCGTCCTACACGCAGAAGTCATGGTGGCAGCTATCCAACAGCGGCGAATCTTCACCGTTCCGCGAAACCAACTATGAGCCGCAGCTGTTCCTCGGTTTCGCCACCGATTATGAGTTTGCAGGCTGGACGCTGCGCGACGTAGAGGTGGGTTATAACCACGATTCCAACGGTCGTTCCGACCCAACCTCACGCAGCTGGAACCGCGTCTATACGCGTCTGATGGCGCAGAACGGCAATTTCATGGTGGAAGTGAAGCCGTGGTACGTGGTGGGCAGCACCGATGACAACCCGGATATCACCAAATACATGGGCTACTATCAGCTTAAGGTGGGCTATCAGCTGGGTGACGCGGTGCTGAGCGCCAAAGGTCAGTACAACTGGAACACCGGATACGGCGGCGCTGAGCTGGGCCTGAGCTACCCGGTGACGAAACACGTGCGTCTCTATACCCAGGTGTATAGCGGGTATGGCGAATCGCTGATCGACTACAACTTCAACCAGACCCGCGTCGGTGTGGGCGTCATGCTGAACGATATTTTCTAAGCTGCTCGAATGTTTTTGCGTTAAACGTTGAAGTTTCTCTCTCAGGCGCTGAAAATAGCGCCTGTTTCATTTCTGGCATATGGGGTTAACGTGGCGCAGGCGGAAGTATTGAATCAGGAATCGCTGGCTAAACAGGTTTTGCATGAAACCTTTGGCTACCAGCAGTTCCGTCCTGGCCAGGAAACCATCATTGAAACCGTGCTGGAAGGCCGCGATTGCCTGGTGGTGATGCCGACCGGCGGCGGTAAATCGCTCTGCTATCAGGTGCCCGCGCTGGTGCTTAACGGCCTGACGGTCGTGGTATCGCCCCTTATTTCCCTGATGAAAGACCAGGTCGACCAGCTGCTCGCCAACGGCGTGGCGGCGGCCTGTCTTAACTCAACGCAAACCCGCGAGCAGCAGCAAGAGGTGATGGCCGGGTGCCGCACCGGACAGGTTCGTCTGCTGTATATCGCGCCAGAGCGCCTGATGCTGGACAACTTCCTCGAAAACCTGGCGCACTGGAACCCGGTCCTGCTGGCGGTGGATGAAGCGCACTGTATCTCCCAGTGGGGGCACGACTTCCGCCCGGAATATGCCGCGCTCGGCCAGCTGCGTCAGCGCTTCCCCGAGCTGCCGTTTATGGCGCTTACCGCCACGGCGGATGACACCACGCGTCTGGATATCGTTCGCCTGCTGGGGCTGAAAGATCCGTATATCCAGGTCAGCAGCTTCGACCGGCCGAACATCCGCTACATGCTGATGGAAAAATTCAAGCCGCTGGATCAGCTCTTACGCTACGTGCAGGAGCAGCGCGGCAAGTCCGGCATTATCTACTGCAACAGCCGCGCGAAGGTGGAAGACACCGCCGCGCGTCTGCAAAACCGCGGCTTTAGCGCCGCGGCCTATCACGCCGGGCTGGAGAACCACATCCGCGCCGAGGTGCAGGAGAAATTCCAGCGCGACGACCTGCAAATTGTGGTTGCAACGGTGGCATTCGGGATGGGGATCAACAAGCCCAACGTGCGCTTTGTGGTGCACTTCGACATTCCGCGCAACATTGAATCCTACTATCAGGAAACCGGCCGCGCCGGTCGTGATGGCCTGCCTGCGGAAGCGATGCTGTTTTACGATCCGGCGGATATGGCGTGGCTGCGCCGCTGTCTGGAAGAGAAACCGCAGGGGCAGTTGCAGGATATCGAACGCCACAAGCTCAACGCGATGGGTGCCTTCGCCGAAGCGCAAACCTGCCGCCGTCTGGTGCTGCTCAACTACTTTGGTGAAGGACGACAGGCGCCGTGCGGCAACTGCGATATCTGCCTCGACCCGCCAAAGCAATACGATGGCCTGATGGACGCGCGTAAAGCGCTCTCGACTATCGGACGCGTGAACCAGCGCTTCGGGATGGGCTACGTGGTGGAAGTGCTGCGCGGTGCCAACAACCAGCGTATCCGCGACATGGGTCACGACAAGCTGCCGGTTTACGGCATCGGTAAAGATCAGAGCCACGAGCACTGGGTAAGCATCATCCGCCAGCTGATCCACCTCGGCTTTGCCACGCAAAATATCGCCCAGCACTCTGCGCTTCAGCTCACCGAAGCGGCGCGACCGGTCCTGCGCGGCGAGGTGGAGCTGAAGCTCGCCGTTCCGCGCGTCGTCGCCCTCAAGCCGCGTGTGATGCAAAAATCCTACGGCGGCAACTACGATCGCAAGCTGTTCGCCAAGCTGCGTAAGCTGCGCAAGGCCATTGCGGATGAAGAGAACATCCCGCCATACGTGGTGTTCAACGACGCGACGCTGATTGAGATGGCCGAGCAGATGCCGCTCAGCGCCAGCGAAATGCTCAGCGTCAACGGCGTCGGTACGCGCAAGCTGGAGCGCTTTGGTAAAGAATTTATGGCGCTCATCCGCTCTCACGCCGATGGTGATGATGAGGAGTAGTCAGCCGGGCGAAAAAGTGCCAGGATGATGACTCACTGAATTATTTCCCCGCGAGCTAATTATGTTAATGCTATTTCTCACCGTGGCGTTAGTGCACATCGTTGCGCTGATGAGCCCTGGCCCTGACTTTTTCTTCGTGTCACAAACGGCCGTCAGCCGCTCCCGCAAAGAGGCGATGATGGGTGTGCTTGGTATTACCATGGGCGTTATGGTCTGGGCGGCTGTTGCGCTGCTCGGTCTGAACCTGATCCTGGCGAAGATGGCGTGGCTGCATAACATCATCATGGTCGGCGGTGGACTGTACCTGTGCTGGATGGGCTATCAGATGCTGCGCGGGGCGCTGAAGAAAGAAGAGAAAAAGCCGGAAGAGCCAAAGGTTGAGCTGGCAACGGGCGGACGCAGCTTTGTGAAAGGGCTCCTGACCAACCTGGCGAACCCGAAAGCGATTATCTATTTCGGCTCCGTGTTCTCGCTGTTTGTGGGTGACAGCGTCGGCGCGGGCGCGCGCTGGGGGATCTTCCTGCTGATCGTGGTTGAAACCTTTGCCTGGTTTACTATCGTCGCCAGCCTGTTTGCCTTACCGGCAATGCGTCGCGGCTACCAGCGCATCGCGAAGTGGATCGACGGCTTTGCCGGCGCGCTGTTCGCCGGCTTCGGCATTCATCTCATTATTTCTCGCTAAGCATGACGCGCTGACGCAAGCAGCGCGCCAACCAGCATAAACAGCGAACCAAAGGCTTTGTTCAGGGCCTTCATCTGCTTAGGCCCTTTGATCCACGCCGCAATTCGCTGCGCCAGCGTCGCGTAACCAATCATCACAATGATATCGACAATAATGGTGGTCGCGCCGAGCACCACATACTGCATGACCTGAGGCTGATGCGGCACGATAAACTGCGGGAACAGGGCGGCGAGGAACACGATGCTTTTTGGGTTGGTCAGGTTAACGAACACCGCGCGCTTAAACAGATGGCCGCGTGTTTGCGTCCGGGAGAGCGTATTCAGGTCAATTGAGCCTGCCGCGCGCCACTGCTGAATGCCCAGCCAAATCAGATACGCCGCACCGGCCCACTTCAGCACTTCAAACGCCAGCACCGAACGGGAGAACAGGGTCCCCAGGCCAATCCCCACCAGTACAATGTGAATGCCAAGCCCGGTCTGTAAACCGGCAATCGACGCCGCCGCGCCGCGATAGCCGTGGTTGATGGAGGTGGTCATGGTATTGATGGCCCCGGAGCCGGGTGAAAGGCTGAGGATGATGGATGTCAGCAGGTAAGCGAACCACCACTCGAAGGACATTTGAAACTCCCGGATCGTCTGTTTTTATGCCACAATACGCTATTGTTGAGTCATTTTGTGACCGATGACGAAAAAAACTATATTCCCTGGATTACGGGGGGTGGAAACCCAATGTTTCAGCAGAAAAAGGACTGGGAAACACGAGAAAACGCATTTGCGGCTTTCTCCATGGGGCCGCTGAGCGATTTCTGGCGCCAGCGAGAGGAAGATGAATTTACGGGCGTCGGAGGGATCCCGGTACGCTTCGTTCGTTTCCGTGATGAAAAAAATGACCGGGTGATTGTGGTCTGCCCCGGCCGTATCGAAAGTTACGTCAAATATGCCGAGCTGGCGTATGACCTGTTCCATCTGGGCTTCGACGTATTAATTATCGACCATCGCGGGCAGGGGCTTTCAGGCCGGTTGCTGCCGGATACCCATCGCGGCCACGTGGATAACTTCAGCGATTACGTCGACGATTTCGCCGCGTTCTGGGAGCAGGAAGTGCAGCCAGGCCCGTGGCGCAAGCGCTATATACTGGCGCACTCCATGGGCGGTGCCATTTCCACGCTGTTTTTGCAGCGCTACGATCACCAGTGCGATGCCATCGCGCTTACCGCGCCGATGTATGGCATTGTGATTCGCTTCCCTGACTGGATGGTACGCCATCTTCTCGACTGGGCTGAGGGCCATCAGCGTATTCGGGAAAATTATGCCATCGGGACAGGGCGCTGGCGGGCGCTGCCGTTTGCCATCAACGTGTTAACCCACAGCCGGCAGCGCTATCGCCGTAACCTGCGCTTCTATGCCGATGAGCCGCGATTACGCGTCGGTGGCCCGACCTGGCACTGGGTGCGGGAAGGCATTCACGCCGGCGAGCAGGTGCTGGCGGGCGTGGGTGATGATGATACGCCGACGCTTCTGATTCAGGCGGAGGAAGAGCGTGTGGTGGATAACCGCATGCACGATCGATACTGTGAACTGCGCGCCGCGGCGGGCCACCCGTGTGAAGGGGGTAAACCGCTTGTCATCAACGGCGCGTACCATGAGATCCTTTTCGAAAAGGACGCTATGCGCTCAGTCGCGCTCAACGCTATTGTTGAATTTTTCAACAGGCATAACTGATTACTGTTTTCACCAGAGGTTTAAATCCCTATGTACCAGGTTGTTGCATCTGATTTAGATGGCACGCTGCTTTCCCCCGACCACACCCTGTCGCCTTACGCGAAAGAGACCTTAAAACTCCTGACCGCCCGCGGCGTGAACTTTGTCTTCGCCACTGGCCGCCACCACGTGGACGTGGGGCAGATCCGCGATAACCTGGAAATCAAATCGTACATGATCACCTCCAACGGTGCTCGCGTACACGACACGGACGGCAACCTCATTTTCACCCATAACCTGGATCGTGATATCGCTGCCGATCTGTTCGGCGTGGTGCATAACAACCCGGATATCGTCACCAACGTTTACCGTGACGACGAATGGTTTATGAACCGTCATCGCCCGGACGAAATGCGCTTCTTCAAGGAAGCGGTATTCAACTACTCGCTGTATGAGCCGGGTTTGCTGGATCCGGAGGGGATCAGCAAGGTGTTCTTTACCTGCGAAAGCCACGAAGCGCTGCTGCCGCTGGAGCAGGCGATCAACGCCCGCTGGGGCGACCGCGTCAACGTGAGTTTCTCCACGCTGACCTGTCTGGAAGTGATGGCGGGCGGCGTGTCCAAAGGTCACGCCCTGGAAGCGGTGGCAAAACGTCTGGGCTTTGAGCTGAAAGACTGCATCGCGTTCGGCGACGGCATGAACGATGCCGAGATGCTCTCCATGGCGGGCAAAGGCTGCATCATGCAGAACGCACACCAGCGCCTCAAAGACCTGCACCCGGAGCTGGAAGTGATCGGCACCAACGCCGATAACGCGGTGCCTAAGTATTTGCGCAAGCTGTTCCTTGAATAATCTTCATTTGATTGTTTATTGCTCAGATGTCAACTAAAGAGTTCGCTACAATGCCTGTCCTTCTTTCTGAGAGACAAGCATTGTGGCGCTACTCATTATCACCACTATCCTGTGGGCCTTCTCCTTTAGCCTGATTGGCGAATATCTTGCCGGATCGGTCGACAGCTACTTCTCGGTGCTGATGCGCGTAGGGCTGGCGGCGCTGGTATTCCTGCCGTTCCTGCGCACCCGCGGGCAATCGCTGAACACCATTCTGTTGTACATGCTGGTGGGCGCGATGCAGCTCGGCATCATGTATCTGTTCAGCTTTCGGGCCTACGTCTACCTGTCCGTCTCGGAATTCTTGCTCTTTACCGTCCTGACGCCGCTCTATATCACACTGATTTACGACCTGCTCAGCAAGCGCCGCCTGCGCTGGGGATATCTGCTGAGCGCCGCGCTGGCGGTGATTGGCGCGGCGATCATTCGCTACGACAAGGTGAGCGATCACTTCTGGACCGGGCTGATGTTCGTCCAGCTCGCCAATATCAGCTTCGCCATCGGGATGGTGGGTTACAAACGCCTGATGGAAACCCGCCCGATGCCGCAGCATAACGCGTTTGCATGGTTCTATGTGGGCGCGGCGATTGTCGCGGTGGCGGCGTGGTTTCTGCTCGGCAATCCGCAAAGGTTGCCGACCACTACCGTGCAGTGGAGCGTTCTGGTCTGGCTGGGCGTGGTGGCGTCGGGGCTGGGGTACTTTATGTGGAACTACGGCGCTACGCAGGTAGACGCCGGAACGCTGGGGATCATGAACAACGTACACGTCCCGGCGGGACTGCTGGTAAACCTCGCCATCTGGCAGGAACAGCCGCACTGGCCGAGCTTCCTTATTGGGGGAACGGTGATCCTGGCTTCGCTGTGGGTACATCGCCGCTGGGTCGCTCCGCGCTCCGCACAAACGGAAGATGGTCGCACGCGTGGTTCCGCGCTGAGCGAATAAACGCTTCCGTAATCGGCTGACGCTGCTCGCCGTCGCGCACGGCAGCGTACAGCCGGCTCCACAGTCCTTCACCCAGGGTTTTGGTGACCACCAGACCCTGGCGTTCAACCGTCTCGACCACCCAGTGCGGCAGCGCCGCGATCCCCATTCTGGCCGCCACCATCTGGATCAGCAGCAGGGTATTGTCCACGCTTTTCAGCTGAGGGCTGATGCCTGCGGGTTGCAGAAAATGGCGCCAGATATCCAGACGACTGCGCTGTACCGGGTAAATCAGCAGCGTTTCGCTGGCAAGATCTTCCGGCGTGATGCGCGTTTTGGCGGCCAGCGGATGATCCGGGGCCAGCACCAGACGCACCTCAAAATCAAACATCGGCGAATAGTGCAGGCCGCTGCGCGGCAGAATGTCTGAGGTCATCACCAGATCCAGCTCACCCTGCTGAAGCGACGGCTGCGGATCAAACGTAACGCCGGATTTAAAGTCCATCTCCACCTGCGGCCACTTCTGGCGGAAGTTCTCAAGCGCGGGGGTCAGCCACTGAATACAGCTGTGACACTCAATGGCAATGCGCAGAGTGGTCTGCTGCGGCTCATTGCAGGACTGCAACGCGCTGGCAATCTGCGGCAGCACCTGGTTCGCCAGTTGAAGCAAAATTTCGCCCTGCGGCGTAAAGCGCAAAGGCTGGCTCTTACGCACAAAAAGACGAAAACCGAGGCGTTGTTCCAGATCGCTGAACTGGTGAGAAAGGGCAGACTGAGTCTGGTGCAGCGTGGCCGCTGCCGCCGCAAGAGAACCGCAGTTCCGCAACGCTTGTAGCGTTTTCAGGTGTTTTATCTCGATCATGAAAGTCCTTCACTTCGCCATGAACATTTTGCGCTTGAGGAATATACAGTACCTGCCAATTATAGAAGTGTAAACATCTGGACGTCTAAATAACGAATTTCTACAAGGGGTATGCCATGACAATCCGCTCTCACACTCTCGGTTTCCCTCGCGTTGGCCTGCGTCGCGAGCTGAAAAAAGCGCAAGAAAGCTACTGGGCGGGTAATGCCACCCGTGAAGAACTGCTGGCGGTGGGCCGCGAGCTGCGCGCCCGTTACTGGGATCAGCAAAAACAGGCGGGCGTTGACCTGCTGCCGGTGGGCGATTTCGCCTGGTACGACCATGTTCTGACCACCAGCCTGCTGCTTGGCAACGTGCCGGCTCGTCATCAGAACAGCGATGGATCGGTAGATATCGACACCCTGTTCCGCATCGGCCGTGGCCGTGCGCCAACGGGTGAGCCAGCGGCAGCGGCGGAAATGACCAAATGGTTTAACACCAACTATCACTATATGGTGCCGGAGTTCGTTAAGGGCCAGCAGTTTGCGCTGACCTGGACGCAGCTTCTGGATGAAGTGGACGAAGCGCTGGCGCTGGGCCATCAGGTGAAGCCCGTATTGCTGGGGCCAGTAACCTACCTGTGGCTGGGCAAAGTGAAAGGCGAACCGTTTGACCGCCTCAGCCTGCTGAACGATATTCTGCCGGTCTATAAGCAGGTGCTGATCGAGCTGGGCAAACGCGGCATCCAGTGGGTGCAAATCGACGAGCCGGCGCTGGTGCTTGAGCTGCCGCAGGCATGGCTGGATGCCTTTAAATCAGCGTATGACGCGCTCACCGGCCAGGTGAAGCTGCTGCTGACCACCTATTTCGAAGGCGTGACGCCGAACCTCAACACCATTACCGCGCTGCCGGTTCAGGGCCTGCACGTGGACCTCGTTCACGGTAAAGACGACGTGGCGGAGCTGCATAAGCGTCTGCCTGCGGACTGGCTGCTCTCCGCCGGTCTGGTCAACGGTCGTAACGTCTGGCGCGCCGATCTGACCGAGAAATACGCGCAAATTAAAGACATCGTCGGTAAACGCGAGCTGTGGGTGGCTTCGTCCTGTTCTCTGCTGCACAGTCCGATCGATCTGAGCGTGGAGACTCGCCTGGACGCAGAAGTGAAAAGCTGGTTTGCCTTCGCCCTGCAAAAATGTGAAGAGCTGGCGCTGCTGCGCGATGCGCTCAACAGCGGCGATACGGCGGCGATTGCCGACTGGAGCGCCCCAATCCAGGCGCGTCGTCACTCGGCTCGCGTGCACAACCCGGCGGTGGAAAAGCGTCTGGCGGCCATTACCGCCCGGGACAGCCAGCGCCAGAGCCCGTACGAGGTACGTGCTGAAGCCCAGCGCGCCCGCTTCAACCTGCCCGCGTGGCCGACCACGACCATCGGTTCATTCCCGCAGACTACCGAGATCCGCGGCCTGCGTCTGGACTTCAAAAAGGGCAATCTGGACGCGAATCATTACCGCACCGGCATTGCGGAACACATCAAGCAGGCGATTATCGAGCAGGAACGCCTCGGGCTGGACGTGCTGGTGCACGGTGAAGCCGAGCGTAACGACATGGTGGAATACTTTGGTGAGCACCTGGACGGCTTCGTCTTTACCCAGAACGGCTGGGTGCAGAGCTACGGCTCCCGCTGCGTGAAGCCGCCGGTAGTGATTGGTGACATCAGCCGCCCGGCGGCGATTACCGTGGAGTGGGCGAAGTATGCCCAGTCTCTGACCGATAAACCGGTAAAAGGCATGCTGACCGGCCCGGTGACCATTCTCTGCTGGTCGTTCCCGCGCGAAGACGTGTCGCGCGAGACGATTGCCAAACAGATCGCGCTGGCGCTGCGCGATGAAGTGGCGGATCTGGAAGCGGCTGGGATTGGCATCATTCAGATCGACGAACCGGCGCTGCGTGAAGGTTTGCCGCTGCGTCGCAGCGACTGGGATGCGTACTTACAGTGGGGCGTGGAAGCCTTCCGCATTAACGCCGCCGTTGCGAAGGATGACACGCAGATCCACACCCACATGTGCTACTGCGAATTTAACGACATCATGGACTCCATTGCCGCGCTGGACGCCGACGTCATTACCATCGAGACCTCGCGTTCAGACATGGAGCTGCTGGAGTCGTTTGAAGAGTTCGACTACCCGAACGAAATTGGGCCGGGCGTGTATGACATTCACTCCCCGAACGTGCCGAGCGTGGAGTGGATTGAAGGGCTGCTGAGGAAAGCCGCCCAGCGTATCCCGGCAGAACGCCTGTGGGTAAACCCGGACTGCGGCCTGAAAACCCGCGGCTGGCCGGAGACGCGCGCCGCGCTGGCGAATATGGTGAAGGCAGCGCAGAATCTGCGTCAGGCGTAGTGGTGCTGGATTGCCGGGTGGCGCTATCGCTTACCCGGCCTGCCTGTAGGCCCGGTAAGGCGCAGCCGCCACCGGGCTTTTTTATGCTTTCTTCCCGCCGTACTGGCTAAACCACGCCAGCATTCTCTGCCAGCCATCTTTCGCCGATTCCGCGTGATAGCTCGGACGATAATCGGCATTAAACGCGTGTCCGGCATCGGGATACACCACGATTTCGGCCTTCGCGTTTGCCGCCCGCAGCGCGTGGCGCATGGTCTCGACGGTATCAAGCGGAATGCCGGTATCCTGGCCGCCATACAGCCCTAACACCGGGGCATTGAGATCGGTAGCAATATCAACCGGATGCTTCGGCGAGTTCAGGGTCTTTTCACCCACCAGTTTGCCGTACCAGGCAACGGCGGCTTTCAGCTGCGGGTTATGCGCGGCGTACAGCCAGCTAATGCGCCCGCCCCAGCAGAAGCCGGTCACCATCAGGCGATGCGGGTCGCCGCCGTTGCGCGCCGCCCAGCTGGCAACGTGGTCAAGATCGGCAAGCACCTGCGCGTCCGGCACCTTGCTGACCAGATTGCTGAACAGCGTCGGGATGTCGCTGTAATCGTTCGGATCGCCCTGGCGGAAATAGAGCTCTGGCGCAACGGCCAGATAACCCTCCAGCGCCAGACGGCGGCAGAGGTCACGAATATGTTCATGAACGCCAAATATTTCCTGAACCACAATCACGATAGGCAGCGGGCCCTCGGCGGATTTTGGCCGCGCGTGGTACGCCGGCATATTCTCTCCCTGAGAGGGGATCGACGTTTCGCCTGCGGTGATGGCCTCTTCAGGGGTTGAGACAATGGTTGAGGCATGCGGGGCAGCAGCAGGTGCAAAACCAGTTTTTTCAGTCATGGCATTCTCCGTACCAATGAATGGATTAGCGCAAAGATAAATATAGACACCAGGTTAACAATCCACAGTGCCTTATAGCGTCTATCTTTTGTGCAGCACCCGTCGATATAACTTGTTAATGTGATGTGAATCACTATTTGATGGAAATTAACTGCAATCATTTTCATTCATGGTGAGATGCGTCACGAAATAATGCACATTGCTTCTGTAAAGTACCTTTTTACTTCTTCTGACTAACCGACCCACAGAGGAGTCACCTATGTCTAAGTCTGATGTTTTTCATCTCGGCCTCACTAAAAACGATTTACAAGGGGCTACGCTGGCTATCGTCCCTGGCGATCCTGAGCGTGTGGAAAAGATCGCCGCGCTGATGGATAAGCCGGTTAAGCTGGCAGCCCATCGCGAATTCACCACCTGGCGCGCAGAGCTGGACGGCAAAGCGGTGATCGTGTGCTCTACCGGTATCGGTGGTCCGTCTACCTCAATCGCCGTTGAAGAGCTGGCGCAGCTGGGCATTCGTACTTTCCTGCGTATCGGCACCACGGGCGCCATTCAGCCGCACATCAACGTGGGCGACGTGCTGGTCACGACGGCATCCGTGCGTCTGGACGGCGCAAGCCTGCACTTTGCACCGATGGAATTCCCGGCAGTGGCTGACTTCGAGTGCACCACCGCGCTGGTAGAAGCGGCGAAATCCGTTGGCGCAACCACCCACGTGGGCGTGACGGCCTCCTCCGACACCTTCTATCCGGGCCAGGAGCGTTACGACACCTTTTCTGGCCGCGTGGTGAACCGTTTCAAAGGCTCAATGGAAGAGTGGCAGTCCATGGGCGTGATGAACTATGAAATGGAATCTGCAACGCTGCTGACCATGTGCGCAAGCCAGGGTCTGCGTGCCGGTATGGTGGCGGGCGTGATCGTCAACCGTACCCAGCAGGAGATCCCGAACGCCGAAACCATGAAGCAGACCGAAAGTCATGCGGTGAAAATCGTGGTTGAAGCGGCTCGCCGTCTCCTCTAATTCTCTCTTCTGAGATAAAAGGCCGACGCGTTCGGCCTTTATTTTTTGCGTAGCGCCTCGCAGGAAAACCCTTTCAAACTGGACGTTTATACAGCACAATTCTATTTTGTGCGGGTTATACGTGGATGCAGGGGGGCATTGTGGATATCTCAATCCTGGTTTATGCGGTAGTGGCGCTGGCGAGCGTGGGGATTGGCTGGCTCATTTCCAGCTACCAGCACGCGCAGCAGAAAGCCGAACAGCTGGCAGAGCGCGAAGAGATCGTGGCTGAACTCAGCGCGACGAAACAGCAGCTTGCGCTGAGCGACCACTGGCGCGAAGAGTGTGAACTGCTCAATAACGAACTGCGTAACCTGCGCGACATCAATACCTCGCTGGAGGCCGATCTCCGCGAAGTGACCACCCGCCTTGAATCCACCCAGCTGCACGCCGAAGACAAAATCCGCCAGATGATCAACAGCGAGCAGCGCCTCAGCGAGCAGTTCGAAAACCTCGCGAACCGTATTTTTGAGCACAGCAACCGCCGCGTGGATGAACAAAACCGCCAGAGCCTGAACAGCCTGCTGACGCCGCTGCGCGAACAGCTGGACGGTTTCCGCCGTCAGGTGCAGGACAGCTTTGGACAGGAAGCGCGCGAGCGCCACACCCTGGCGCACGAGATCCGTAACCTCCAGCAGTTGAATGCGCAGATGGCGCAGGAGGCAATCAACCTTACGCGGGCGCTCAAAGGCGATAACAAAGCGCAGGGGAACTGGGGCGAAGTGGTCTTAACTCGCGTGCTGGAGGCCTCGGGCCTGCGCGAAGGGTATGAATATGAGACGCAGGTCATCATTGAAAACGACGCGCGCTCGCGAATGCAGCCGGATGTGATTGTGCGTCTGCCTCAGGGCAAGGATGTGGTTATCGACGCCAAAATGACCCTGGTGGCCTATGAGCGCTATTTCAACGCTGACGATGACTACACCCGAGAATCAGCGTTGCAGGAGCACATCGCCTCCGTGCGTAACCATATTCGTCTGCTGGGCAGGAAAGATTATCAGCAGCTGCAGGGGCTGCGATCGCTGGATTACGTGCTGATGTTCATTCCGGTCGAGCCTGCATTCCTGCTGGCGCTCGACAGACAGCCTGAGCTTATTACCGAAGCGCTGAAAAATAACATTATGCTGGTCAGCCCTACCACGCTGCTGGTGGCGTTACGTACCATTGCCAACCTGTGGCGCTATGAGCACCAAAGTCGTAACGCGCAGCAGATTGCCGATCGCGCCAGCAAGCTGTACGACAAAATGCGGCTCTTCGTCGACGATATGTCCTCGGTGGGGCAAAGCCTGGAACGCGCCCAGGATAATTACCGGCAGGCGATGAAAAAACTCTCCTCCGGGCGCGGCAATTTGCTGGCACAGGCGGAGGCGTTCCGCAGCCTGGGCGTGGAGGTGAAGCGCGAGATTAATCCGGAACTGGTGGAGCAGGCGACCGCTCAGGACGAAGAGTTCCGCCTGCGCGAAGGCGACGCTGAGCAAAATTCCCGCAATGAAGATAACGATTTAGCGGCGAGTTTATCGCCAGATGAGCAGCCGGCACGTTTCTTTCACGGTGGTTGAAACGTAGGGCAAATGCGCCCAATCTGTTACACTTCACGAACATTTGACTGATTAGCAGGCTCTGAGATGGTTGACGATTCACAAGACACAACGCACTTTGGCTTTCAGACTGTCGCCAAAGCGCAGAAAGCTGACATGGTGGCCCACGTATTTCATTCCGTGGCGGCGAAGTACGATGTGATGAATGATTTGATGTCATTCGGCATTCATCGCTTGTGGAAGCGCTTTACTATTGATTGCAGCGGCGTGCGCCGTGGACAAACGGTGCTGGATTTAGCCGGGGGCACGGGCGATCTGACCGCAAAATTCTCCCGTCTGGTAGGCGAAACGGGCCGCGTGGTGCTGGCGGATATCAACGACTCCATGCTGAAAATGGGCCGCGAAAAGCTGCGCAACATCGGCGTGGTGGGGAACGTGGAATATGTTCAGGCGAACGCCGAAGCGCTGCCGTTCCCGGACAATACGTTCGACTGCATCACCATCTCTTTCGGTCTGCGTAACGTGACCGATAAAGACAAGGCGCTGCGCTCCATGTACCGCGTGCTGAAGCCGGGCGGTCGTCTGCTGGTTCTCGAGTTCTCAAAACCCATTATCGACCCGTTGAGCAAAGCTTACGATGCCTATTCCTTCCACGTTCTGCCGCGCATTGGCGAGCTGGTGGCGAACGATGCCGAAAGTTACCGTTATCTGGCCGAATCCATCCGAATGCACCCGGATCAGGACACGCTGAAAGCGATGATGCAGGATGCGGAGTTTGAAAACGTGGAATACTTCAATTTGACGGCGGGTGTCGTCGCGCTGCATCGTGGTTACAAGTTCTGAGTGGAGGTTTCCCGTGCCCATTAAACCCTTAGTCACCGCTGGCATCGAGAATGTACTGAATGCCTTTCTGTATCGCGCACCGGCGCTGAAAACCGCACGTCAGCGGCTTAACGGGAAGGTACTGCGTATCGTATTAAAGGAGTTCTCGACGCCGCTTGTGCTGGTCTTCAGCGAACGCCAGCTTGACGTTCTGGGTGAATGGGAAGGCGCGGCTGACTGCTCGGTGATTACGCACATGAGCGTACTGCCAAAACTGCGTGACCGTCAGCAGATGACGGCGCTTATTCGCAGCGGTGAGCTGGAAGTCGAAGGCGATATTCAGGTGGTACAGAACTTCGTTGCACTCAGCGATCAGGCCGAATTCGACCCGGCGGAACTTCTGGCACCCTATATCGGCGACATCGCGGCCGAAGGGATAAGCAAAACGCTGCGCACGGGCTCCGCTTTCCTGCGTAAAGGTCTGCTCCGTCAACAGCGCTATGCTGCCGAGGTGCTGACCGAAGAGTGGCGTATGGCGCCGGGGCCTTTAGAGGTCGCCTGGTTTGCTGAAGAGACCGCGGCAGTTGAGCGCGCAGTTGATGCGTTAACCAAACGGCTGGAAAAACTGGAGGGCAAATGACGCCTGGTGAAATTCGGCGCCTCTACTTTATCGTTCGCACCTTTTTGAGCTACGGGCTCGACGAGCTTATCCCCAGAATGCGTATCACCCTGCCGCTTCGGCTTTGGCGGCGCACGCTGTTCTGGATGCCGAATCGCCATAAGGATGAGGAGCTGGGCGCACGCCTGCGTCTTGCGTTGCAGGAGCTCGGTCCTGTCTGGATCAAGTTTGGGCAGATGCTCTCAACGCGTCGCGACCTTTTCCCGCCGCAGATTGCCGATCAGCTCGCGCTGTTACAGGACCGCGTCGCCCCGTTTGACGGGGAGAGAGCAAAGCAACAAATCGAAGAGGCGATGGGTAATATTCCCATCGACACCTGGTTTGATGATTTCGACATCCAGCCTCTGGCCTCAGCGTCTATTGCGCAGGTTCACACCGCGCGCCTAAAGGAAAATGGCAAAGAGGTGGTCATAAAGGTGATTCGCCCGGATATCCTGCCGGTTATCAGAGCGGACATGAAGCTGATCTATCGTCTGGCCCGCTGGGTGCCGCGCCTGTTGCCGGATGGCCGCCGTTTGCGTCCGCTGGAAGTGGTGCGTGAATACGAAAAAACGCTGATTGACGAGCTTAACCTGCTGCGTGAATCGGCGAACGCCATTCAGCTGCGTCGTAACTTTGAAGACAGCCCGATGCTGTATGTTCCTGAAGTCTACTCTGACTATTGCAGCCAGAACATGATGGTGATGGAACGTATCTACGGCATTCCGGTCTCGGACGTGGCGGCGCTGGAAAAGCAGGGCACCAACATGAAGCTGCTGGCCGAGCGCGGCGTGCAGGTCTTCTTCACGCAGGTTTTCCGCGACAGCTTCTTCCACGCTGACATGCATCCGGGCAATATTTTCGTGAGCTACGAGCACCCGGAAGATCCGAAATACATCGGCATCGACTGCGGAATTGTTGGCTCGCTGAATAAAGAGGACAAGCGTTATCTCGCCGAGAACTTTATCGCTTTCTTCAACCGCGACTACCGTAAGGTGGCCGAGCTGCACGTGGATTCAGGCTGGGTTCCGCCAGATACCAACGTGGAAGAGTTTGAGTTTGCGATCCGCACCGTCTGCGAGCCGATTTTCGAAAAGCCGCTGTCGGAGATCTCCTTCGGTCACGTTTTACTGAACCTGTTCAACACCGCACGCCGTTTCAATATGGAAGTGCAGCCACAATTAGTTTTACTTCAGAAAACATTACTTTACGTTGAGGGCGTAGGCCGCCAGCTCTATCCTCAGTTAGACTTGTGGAAAACCGCGAAACCGTTCCTTGAGTCCTGGATTAAGGATCAGGTCGGTATTCCTGCGCTGGTTCGCTCGCTTAAAGAGAAAGGCCCGTTCTGGATTGAAAAAATGCCTGAAATTCCTGAACTGGTTTACGACAGTTTGCGTCAGAGCAAGAACCTTCAGCACAGCATGGATAAAATCGCGCACGAGCTTCAATCCAGTCGCGTGCGTCAGGGGCAGTCCCGCTATCTCTTCGGAATTGGCGCGACGCTGCTGATAAGCGGCACGTTGCTGTTGATCAATCGTCCGGACTGGGAAATGATGCCAGCCTGGATTATGGCTGCCGGCGTGGTTGTCTGGCTTGCTGGCTGGCGAAAAACGCGCTGAATTAGCGTCGCTATCGATGGATTGCATACGTATAATGCGATCTGACTAATTAATCGTCTATCACTGGGGAACACGCATGGGTGGTATCAGTATCTGGCAGTTAGTGATCATTGCCGTCATCGTTGTGCTGCTGTTCGGCACGAAAAAACTGGGATCGATTGGTTCCGATCTGGGCGCGTCAATCAAAGGCTTCAAGAAAGCCATGAGCGATGATGAGAATAAGCAGGAAAAAACCGGTCAGGATGCTGATTTTACCGCTAAATCTATCGCCGATAAGCAGGACGAAGCCAAAAAGGAAGAGGCCAAACGTCACGATAAAGAGCAGGTGTAATTCGTGTTCGACATTGGTCTTGGTGAGTTACTGCTGGTCTTTGTGATTGGTCTGATCGTGCTGGGGCCGCAGCGTTTACCCGTTGCGGTGAAAACCGTCGTGGGCTGGGTGCGGGCGCTCCGCTCGCTGGCAACGACCGTGCAGAACGAGCTGGCGCAGGAATTGAAGCTTCAGGAATTTCAGGACAGCCTGAAAAAGGTTGAAAAGGCGAGCATGGACAACCTGACGCCGGAGCTGAAAGCGTCGATGGATGAGCTACGCGAAGCGGCTGAATCCATGAAGCGCTCATACAGCATTAACGATCCTGAGAAGGCGAGCGATGAAGCAAACACCATCCATAATCCGGTGGTGAAGGGCAGCGAAGAGCAGCGCGAGGGTGTGACGCCTTCCAGCGCGGAGCATCAGGCCGCTTCGCCAGAGCAATCGCCGCAGGAGCCCGAAGTGAAAAAGCAGGTGCCGCCGGAAGAGCCCGTGGTCAAAACGGCTGAGGTAAAACCCGCCGCGCCTGTTTCCGAATCATCCCCCTCGTCGAGTGATAAAGCGTAAACATGGCAGTAGATGATACTCAACCGCTGATTGCGCACCTCATTGAGCTGCGTAAGCGCCTGTTAAACTGCATTATTGCGGTTTTCCTCATTTTTTTATGTCTGGTCTATTTCGCCAACGATATCTATCAGGTGGTTTCTGCGCCGCTGATTAAACAGATGCCGCTGGGCGCGACGATGATTGCAACGGACGTTGCTTCACCGTTCTTTACCCCCATCAAGCTGACCTTCTGGGTATCGTTGATTGCATCTGCACCGGTCATTTTGTATCAGGTCTGGGCATTTGTGGCGCCCGCGCTGTACAGGCATGAACGTAAGCTGGTTATTCCGCTGCTGGTATCCAGCTCGCTGCTGTTTTACATCGGCATGGCGTTCGCCTACTTCGTTGTCTTCCCGCTGGCCTTTGGCTTCCTGACGCATACCGCGCCGGAAGGGGTACAGGTTTCGACGGACATCGCCAGC
The DNA here is from genome assembly GCF_014895905.1 of Enterobacter cloacae complex sp. P15RS. Lineage (NCBI taxonomy): Bacteria > Pseudomonadati > Pseudomonadota > Gammaproteobacteria > Enterobacterales > Enterobacteriaceae > Enterobacter > Enterobacter cloacae complex sp. P15RS. The sequence continues at coordinate 107,163 of NZ_JADBQL010000001.1, forward strand.
TACCTCAGCTTCGTCATGGCGCTGTTTATGGCCTTTGGTGTCGCCTTCGAGGTGCCCGTCGCGATTGTCCTGCTCTGCTGGGTGGGCGTGACCACGCCTGACGACCTGCGCAAGAAGCGTCCTTATATCCTGGTGGGTGCGTTTGTCGTAGGTATGCTGTTGACGCCACCGGACGTCTTCTCGCAAACCTTACTGGCGATACCCATGTACTGCCTGTTTGAAGTCGGCGTGTTCTTCGCACGTTTCTACGTAGGAAAGGGACGTACCGGGGACGAAGAAGACGAGCCGTCTGAAGAGACCACTAAAGAATAAAACCAACCGCCCGTCAGGGCGGTTGTCATATGGGGATACGTATGTTTGATATCGGGCTTAACCTGACCAGTGCGCAGTTTGCGAAAGACCGCGATGAGGTGGTGGCGCGCGCCTTTGCCGCCGGCGTGAACGGCCTGTTACTGACGGGAACGAACCTGCATGAGAGCGAGCAGGCATGGCAGCTGGCGCAACGCTATCAACACTGTTGGTCCACCGCCGGCGTGCATCCGCATGACAGCAGCCAGTGGACGCATGAAAGCGCTGAGGTGCTTCATCGTCTGGCACAAACGCCAGAAGTGGTTGCCATTGGCGAATGCGGGCTTGATTTCAACCGTAATTTCTCGACGCCTGAAGACCAGGAGAGGGCATTTACCGCCCAGCTCGCGCTGGCCGCAGAGCTGGGGATGCCGGTGTTTATGCACTGTCGCGATGCGCATGAACGTTTTCTGGCGCTGCTGGAACCCTGGCTGGAGAAGCTGCCCGGTGCGGTATTGCACTGCTTTACGGGCTCCCGTCAGGAGGCGCTGGATTGCCTGAACCGTGGGCTTTATTTGGGTATCACGGGCTGGGTTTGCGATGAGCGACGTGGGCTGGAGTTGCGCGAGCTGTTGCCCGTTATCCCGGCCGATCGTTTGCTGCTGGAAACGGATGCGCCTTATCTGTTGCCCCGGGATATGCAGCCCAAACCGGCATCACGACGTAATGAACCGGCTTATCTGGGGCATATTGCTGAGCGAGTGGCGCACTGGCGCGGAGAAGATGCGCAGTGGCTGGTAGCACAAACCGATGATAACGTGCGTCGTCTGTTCGGCGTGCAGTTCTAAACTTTGCGGAAATCGGTGTTTTTAACGCTCTGCAACACCTCTTTGTTCAGCAGGTTGAGCAGCAGCATGGAACGCGCTTCACCGTCCGGCTCAGAGAAGATGGCCTGTAACCCTTCAAAGGCACCTTCGGTGATCACCACGCTGTCTCCGGCGTACGGGGTTTCAGGATCGGTAATATCGTCAGGCTGCTGATAGACAGAAAGCTGATGAATAACCGATGACGGTACTCTTGCCGGATGGGCGCCAAAACGCACAAAATGGCTGACGCCGCGGGTAGCGCTGATCGTCGTGGTGTGGATCACTTCGGGGTCGAACTCAACGAACAGGTAGTTCGGGAACAGAGGCTCACTGACGGTCGTGCGTCTTCCACGCTGCATTTTTTCAAGCGTGATCACGGGCGTCAGGCAGTTAACAGACTGACGTTCAAGATGTTCCTGCGCGCGCTGAAGTTGCCCGCGTTTGCAATACAGTAAATACCAGGCCTGCATAATCACTCTTCCCATTGTTCGGGGCGCAAGCATACCAAAACCCTGGCGGGATCGCTAAGGTGATTATAATGGCGAAAAAGAGAGTAAGTCGTGGAAGTTCACGCTAATTTAACAAAATTACAGCATCACGCGGTCTTACGCCGTATAATGAAGCGCTTACAGAGAGGCCATGATTAACTGCATGAAATACCACGATCTACGCGACTTCCTGGCGCTGCTGGAAAAGCAGGGCGAACTCAAACGCATTACACTTCCTGTTGATCCGTATCTGGAAATGACAGAGATCGCCGACCGTACCCTGCGCGCGGGCGGCCCGGCGTTGCTGTTTGAAAACCCAAAAGGCTACGCCATGCCGGTACTGTGCAACCTGTTTGGCACACCTCGCCGCGTGGCGATGGGCATGGGGCAGGAAGATGTCACGGCGCTGCGTGAAGTGGGCAAACTGCTGGCCTTTCTGAAAGAGCCGGAGCCGCCAAAAGGGTTCCGCGACCTGTTCGACAAGCTGCCGCAGTTTAAGCAGGTGCTGAACATGCCAACTAAGCGCCTGCGCGGTGCGCCGTGCCAGCAAAAAGTGCTGGAAGGCGATGCGGTTGATCTGACCAAAATTCCGATCATGCAGTGCTGGCCTGAAGATGCCGCACCGCTGATCACCTGGGGCCTCACCGTCACGCGCGGGCCGCATAAAGAGCGTCAAAACCTCGGCATTTATCGTCAGCAGCTGATTGGCAAGAACAAGCTCATCATGCGCTGGTTGTCCCACCGCGGCGGCGCGCTGGATTTCCAGGAGTGGTGCGCGGCCCGTCCGGGCGAACGCTTCCCGGTATCCGTCGCGCTGGGTGCCGATCCGGCAACGATTCTGGGCGCAGTGACGCCCGTTCCGGATACGCTGTCTGAATATGCCTTTGCCGGGCTGCTGCGCGGCACCAAAACCGAAGTGGTGAAGTGCATCTCCAATGACCTGGAAGTGCCCGCCAGCGCGGAGATCGTGCTGGAAGGTTACATTGAACAGGGCGAGCTGGCACCCGAAGGGCCGTACGGCGACCACACCGGCTATTACAACGAAGTGGATAACTTCCCGGTATTCACCGTCACGCACATTACCCAGCGTGAAGATGCCATCTATCACTCCACCTACACCGGTCGTCCACCCGACGAACCGGCGGTGCTGGGAGTGGCGCTGAACGAAGTGTTCGTGCCGATCCTGCAAAAGCAGTTCCCGGAAATAGTGGATTTCTATCTGCCGCCGGAAGGGTGTTCGTATCGCCTGGCGGTGGTGACGATGAAGAAGCAGTATGCCGGTCACGCTAAGCGCGTGATGATGGGCGTATGGTCTTTCCTGCGCCAGTTTATGTATACCAAGTTTGTGATTGTCTGCGATGATGACGTCAATGCCCGCGACTGGAATGACGTGATCTGGGCCATCACCACGCGTATGGATCCGGCGCGGGACACAGTGTTAGTGGAAAACACGCCGATTGATTATCTGGACTTTGCCTCGCCGGTTTCCGGCCTTGGCTCAAAAATGGGACTGGATGCCACGAACAAATGGCCTGGCGAAACCGACCGTGAATGGGGTCGCCCGATCGTAAAAGATCCTGCCGTGACCGCGCGAATTGACGCGATCTGGGACGAGCTGGCCATAATGAGTAACGGTAAGGCAGAATAAGACCGTTTAGCCCTATAGACTTCCCGACAGAGAGAGCGAATGACAACCTTAAGCTGTAAAGTGACGTCGGTAGATGCTATTACCGACACCGTATATCGCGTCCGTTTGGTTCCTGAAGCGGCATTTTCATTCCGTGCCGGTCAGTACCTGATGGTCGTGATGGACGAGCGTGATAAGCGTCCTTTCTCTATGGCCTCAACGCCAGCAGAGCAGGAATTTATTGAGCTGCATATTGGTGCGTCTGAGCTTAACCTGTACGCGATGGCCGTGATGGACCGCATCCTGAAAGAGCGTGAAATCGTGGTCGATATTCCTCACGGTGAGGCCTGGCTGCGTGAAGACGAAGACCGTCCGCTGATCCTGATTGCCGGCGGTACGGGCTTCTCCTATGTCCGCTCTATTCTGTTAACGGCGCTGGCGCGTAATCCAAATCGCGATATCACCATCTACTGGGGCGGCCGTGAAGAGAAGCATCTTTACGATCTGTCTGAGCTGGAAGCGCTGAGCGTCAATCATCCAAACCTGCGCATCGAGCCGGTTGTCGAGCAGCCGGAAGAGGGCTGGCGCGGGCGCAGCGGTACGGTGCTGACCGCGGTATTGCAGGATCACGGAACACTGGCGGGGCACGATATCTACATCGCCGGTCGCTTCGAAATGGCGAAAATTGCCCGCGACCTGTTCTGCAACGAGCGTGACGCGCGGGAAGATCGTCTGTTCGGCGATGCGTTTGCGTTTATCTGATTGAGAGACCCGCTTCGGCGGGTTTTTTTCACGCTGGCAATCGCGCTGGTGAAAATTTAACCTTGAAACAGGCGGCGCATTGCCGTTATTCTTGTTCCCGTTAACTTTCGCCCTCAGGAGCGCCCCCCAAAAATGAACAAACACGACTGATGAATTTCGATCCTTGCTAAACGCACCGCGTCGGCAGGGGATGTTTTGATTTCATTCAGGAGTGCTTATGGCTCATTTTGCGCAGTCCCCCTCTTTTATTTTGCATCAGGTCACCTGTCAGTTTGCGACGGGCGATATCCTTTTTGGCCCTCTGTCTCTTTCTCTGGATGCGTCAGTGTGCGCGCTGGTTGGCCGCAACGGCAGCGGCAAAACGTGCCTGCTGCGGCTGCTGGCAGGTATTGATGAGCCCGCCAGCGGTCACATTGAGCGCTTTGCTACACACGCCTATGTGGCGCAGCAGCAGGATATTTCTGCGAATACCACGCTTGCCGAACTGCTTGGCTACGACGCGATCTTTGCGGCGCGCACGCGCATCGACAGCGGTCATTATAAACCCGACGATCTGGACACGCTCGACGGCCACTGGGATCTGGCTGAACGGCTGAGCCAGGCTTTTATCGCGGCCTCGCTTCCACCTTTTGACCCGAATAAACCCGCAGCAGAGCTGAGCGGCGGCGAGCGCATTCGTGCCTTGCTGTGCGGTGCATTCACCGCAGATGCTGATTACCTGTTGCTGGACGAACCGACCAACCACCTCGACAGGCAGGGCCGCATGTGGTTCTACGAGCAGCTTGCCCGGTATCAGGGCGGGGTGCTGGTGGCCTCTCACGATCGGGAATTGCTGGCGCAGGTGCCGCGTATACTTGAACTGAGTGCTTCGGGCTTGCGCAGCTACGGCGGGAATTATGCTGACTATCGAACCCAGCGTGATGCCGAGCAGCAGGCTGCCCGCGCCGCGCTGGAGCATGCAGCCACCGAGCGCAAACGTAACCGAGCCCGCATCCATAAAGAGCATGACGACAGCCAGCGGCGTTCAGCCAAAACGCTTCGTAAGGTCGACAGCCTTAACATTGCCTCGTTTGAACGGGTCAAATACAAAGCAGCGGCGAAAGAGCGTATTGGTTCCTGGAAAAAACAGCATAGCGATCAAAATCATGCCCTGAACGCTGCGGTTAACCAGGCACGCGAGCGGGTTGAAGAGGATAACGCGGTGATGTTTACCCTGCCGGGCAGTCAAATTCCGGAAGGGAAACAGGTGCTGGTGCTGGAAAAACTGGTGCTTCCGCACGTGCCTGTCCCCCCGATCGGCTGGCGAATGGATGGCCCGATGCGTGTAGCGCTACGCGGGCCAAACGGCTGTGGAAAATCCACGCTGTTGAAAGTGATCCTGGGCGAAACCGCCCCTGTTACGGGAACCTGTAAGGTCTCCGTCAGGCACGCCTGTCTCGATCAGCATCTTTCCCGGCTGGATCTGTCTCAGTCGGTAATGACGCACCTCAGCCTTAGCAATACACCGCTTGAAGAGGGGGCGCTACGTACCCGTTTAGCGCAGCTTCAGCTGGGCGCGGAGAAAGTGACGCTGCCTCTGGCCGCGCTAAGCGGCGGCGAGCGCCTGAAGGCCGCGCTGGCCTGCGCACTGTGGCGTGAAGAGGCGGCGCAGCTGTTGCTGCTGGATGAGCCGACCAATCACCTCGATCTGGCCTCCGTGCAGGCCATTGAAGCGGCCCTGGCCGATTTCCCCGGCGCGCTGCTGGTGGTGTCCCATGATGAAGCGTTTTTGGCAGGATTAAAGCTGACGCATGAGCTGGTGTGGGAAAAGTCGGGATGGCGATGTGAAAGGCTGTAAACACAAGCCCCCGCAAGGGCGGGGGCAAACAAACTTAATCAGGCTAACTGCTTGCGAAGGTCAGGGTTTGCCTGGATCAGGCGCATCAGCTTTAGCTCGGCTGGGGTAGGTTTTTCACGTTTTGACTCCCACTCCAGCACCATCGCTACGCTGACACCCATCGCTCTTGCGAATTCATCTGTTTTCAGGCCCGACCCTTTACGTAAACGCTCAAATTCACTAAAAGGATTGGACTTTTGATTCAGGGTAATCGTCGGCGGTACATCTTTAAAAATAATCTGTTCCAGGCTGCTCAGCAGCTCAAACTCAGGATCTTTTAATTCCATTGAGAACTCCTCATAAATCACACATCGGGATCATGAACATCAGAGAGCATGTTAAGAATAGTCCCTAAACCAAACACAGGATCGTCACGGCTGTGATTAATTGTGCGATCACGATCGCTTTACCCGTTTCAGCTATATGGATAGTTATGCTAATTACCTGATTAGTCATATGTAGGAATGAACAGGTATTTTTTTGTAAATAGTCAGTACAAAAACGGGAATACCCGTTTTGCATGAAAACTCTATCTTGCAAGGCTGACCTGGACTATCCTTGTCAGCGTTGGGCACGCGTGTGCCGGTGTGCGCTTTTTTGGGTGAAAGGAGTAATAAAATGGCGACAGGAAAGTCCTGCTCTCGCTGGTTTGCGCCTATTGCGGCGTTGTTGATGGTTGTTAGCCTGAGTGGGTGTTTCGATAAAGAAGGCGATCAGCGCAAAGCGTTTATCGATTTTCTACAGAATACAGTGATGCGTAGCGGCGAGCGTTTACCAACGCTGACTGCGGATCAGAAAAAACAGTTTGGTCCATTCGTGTCGGATTACGCCATTCTGTATGGCTATTCACAGCAGGTAAGCCAGGCGATGGATTCCGGTATCCGCCCGGTAGTGGATAGCGTGAACGCCATCCGCGTTCCGCAGGATTATGTGACCCAGCGTGAACCGCTGCGCCAGTCCAACGGCGCGCTCGGGGTGCTGAGTCAGCAGCTGCAAAATGCCAAAATGCAGGCTGATGCCTCGCGTTCCGCGTTGAAGCAGGGTGAAGATCTGAAGCCGGTTTATGACCAGGTGTATGAGAAAGTAGTAACTAAACCGTCAAACGCCTTGCAGCCGTTGATCCCAGCAGCGCAGGTCTTTACTCAGCAGCTGGTTCAGGTAGGTGATTTTATCAGTGAGCAGGGTACGCAGGTGAGCTTCGTCTCTAACGGTATTCAGTTCCCGACCTCCCAGCAGGCGAGCCAGTATAATACGCTGATCGGGCCGCTCGCGTCCCAGCACCAGGCCTTTAGCCAGGCGTGGAGCGCAGCGGTCGCTGCAACCGAATAAAAAAAATCCCCGCTTCTGGCGGGGTTTTTTTATGCTTAATGAAAATAACGCTTGTCATTCATCTACCACATCGGTATAACTATGTTCGTCGGTTTGTTACACAGACCTAAAGCAGTTTAGTAAAGCAGTCCAGATTGTTATCCATAGATACCCTTCGTAGTGACCCTTCCTTCATCGCTTAAAAATCTGTAACGCAATCCATCAAGCCGGAAGGCACAATATATTTGTTAATAAGGTAATTTCTATGTCTGCTAAAATGACTGGTCTGGTAAAATGGTTCAACGCTGATAAAGGTTTCGGCTTCATCACTCCTGACGATGGCTCTAAAGACGTGTTCGTACACTTCTCTGCTATCCAGAACGATGGCTACAAATCTCTGGATGAAGGTCAGAAAGTTTCCTTCACCATCGAAAGCGGCGCTAAAGGCCCAGCAGCTGGTAACGTTGTAAGCCTGTAAGCTTCCAACCCAGTAGCACAAAATTCAAAAACCCGCCTTCTGGCGGGTTTTTTCGTTTCTACTGTTGTATCTGTGGGTTAACGCAGTTCTTATCCACTTTACCGCTAAGCGCGGCAATCAGGTTTTCCACTGCGGTCGCCGCCATGTTGTAGCGTGTTTCGTGTGTCGCAGAGCCGATGTGAGGCAGAGCAACGACGTTGGGCATGGTCAGCAGCGGTGAATCCACCGGCAGCGGCTCCTGTTCAAACACGTCCAGCCCGGCGGCGTGGATCTCACCGTTTTGCAGTGCCTCAATCAGCGCCTTTTCATCTACCACCGGGCCGCGACCCGCGTTGATGAAAATGGCCGATTTCTTCATCTTTTCAAACGCCGCTTTGCCGATGAGATGACGCGTTTCATCCGTCAGCGGCAGGATCAGACAGACAAAGTCGGCTTCCTGCAACAGCGTATCAAGTTCGCAGTAGCGGGCGTTGAAACGTTCTTCAGCTTCAACGTGATGGCGGCGTGCGTTATACAGAATGGGCATGTTGAAGCCGAAATGGGCGCGCTGTGCCAGCGCCAGGCCGATACGCCCCATCCCCACAATCCCCAGCGTTTTGCCATGTACGTCCACGCCGAACCAGTCCGGGCCAATGCTTTTCGTCCATTCGCCCGCTTTCACGCGCTCGGCCACCTCCACCACGCGACGGGCGGTGCTGAGCATCAGCGCCATCAGCGTGTCGGCGACGGTTTCCGTCAGGGCATGAGGCGTGTGCATCAGCAGAACGTTGCGCGCGTTAAGCGCATCCACGTCGAAATTATCGTATCCCACAGAAACGGTTGAGGTGGCACGAAGTTTCGGCATTTTCTCCAGCAGCGCTGCATCCACCTTTTCGCTTGAACCCAGCAGGCCTTCGGCGCTGGCAAACGCGTCGGCGTGCTGTGCCACGGTTTCCGGGCTGAGGTTCTTCACCCGGGTAACGGTAAAGTGTTCCTCCAGGCGTTTTTGCAGATCTTCAGGCAGTGCTTTGTACAAAATGACGGACGGCTTCATGCTAATCTCCGTTGATTTTAAAAGAATTCAGGCGTGGCGTGCGCCGACGGGTAGCTGTTGATTATTAGCAGGCTTAACGATCAGAGTAAGCCATACCGAGGCAAAAAGCGCCACCCCCATAAAGATGTAAGAGGCCGACGGGCTGCCGGTTGCACCGTTCAGATAGCCAACAAACCACGAGCCGAAGAATGAACCCAGCGCGCCCATACTGTTGATCAAGGCCATCGCGCCCCCTGCGACGTTACGCGGCAGCATCTCCGGGATGATGGCAAAGAACGGACCATACGGGGCATACATGGCCGCACCCGCAATCACCAGCAGGGTATACGAGGCCCAGAAGTGGTTCGCGCCCACGGCCCAGGAGCCAATGAAGGCAAAAGCAGCGATCAGCAACAGCGGCCAGACGAACAGCTTACGGTTTTGCAGCTTGTCCGATGCCCAGGAGACGATAATCATTGCGATGGTCGCAGCCAGATAAGGCACCGATGACAGCCAGCCCACTTCCACCATGCCAAGGTTTTCACCGCCGCTGCGGATAATCGACGGCAGCCACAGCACAAAGCCGTACACGCCAATACTCCAGGTAAAATACTGCGCGCACAGCAGGATCACGTTGCGGGAGCGGAAGGCTTCACCGTAGTTACGCACCGCTTTCAGCCCCTGCTGCTCTTTATCCAGCTGTGCCTGAAGTGCAACCTTTTCGTCCTCTGAAAGCCATTTCGCCTGGGCTGGCTTATCTTTCACCAGCACCCACCAGCAGAAGGCCCAGATGATTGCGGGAACCCCTTCGATGATGAACATCTCGCGCCAGCCGAAGGACTGGATCAGGTAGCCGGACACCACCGACATCCACAGCACCGTGACCGGGTTACCGAGTATCAGGAAAGTATTGGCACGTGAACGCTCAGATTTTGTGAACCAGTTGCTGATGTAAATCAGCATTGCCGGCATCACTGCCGCTTCCACCACGCCGAGAATAAAGCGAATGGCAGCCAGTGCAGGAATGTTATTCACCACGCCGGTGAGGGAGGCGCAGGCACCCCATAAGATCAGGCAGATGAAAATGAGCTTTCGCACGCTGCGGCGTTCAGCGTAAATCGCGCCGGGGATCTGGAAGAAGAAATAGCCCAGGAAGAAGAGGGCGCCCAGCAGGGAGGAAACCCCTTTGGTGATCCCGAGGTCTTCGTTGATCCCGGCGGCGGATGCAAAACTGAAGTTGGCACGATCAAGGTACGCCAGGCTGTACGTGATAAACACGATGGGCATGATGTACCACCAGCGTTTGACTGCATTGGTCGAACTGTTCATAGGCTTGCCTCTGTTGTTGAGGTTGTTACCGCCGTTGTCTGTAGGGTACACGGTGGCTTAATTATCTGGTGCGGATTGCTGCCCTCACCCTGGACCTCTCCCACCGGGAGAGGGAATTCAGACGCCGAGCTCTGCTCGTGTCGGTAATCCTTCGCTATCGCCCTGCACCTGGATCGCCAGCGAACCAATTTTGTTGCCCCGCGCCACGGCCTGCGACAGCGGTTCGCCTTCCAGCAGGGCGCTAATGACTCCGACGGCAAACCCATCGCCCGCGCCCACGGTATCGACCACGTTGTCGACTTTTACCGCTGCGATAGCGCCTTGCTCACCGTCGGCGGTTTTAAACCACGCGCCGTCGGCACCGGTTTTCAGCACTACAGCTTTTACCCCTCGGTTGAGATAAAAATCCGCAATGCCTTCCGGCGTGGTCTCGCCAGTGAGGATCATTCCCTCTTTTACGCCCGGCAGTACCCAGTCCGCCTGAAACGCCAGTCGGTTGAGTTTCTCAACCATCTCCGCTTCGCTTTTCCACAGCACCGGACGAAGGTTCGGATCAAAGGAGATCGTTTTGCCCTGCGCTTTCATCGCCGACGCAGCATGATCCAGTAAATCGTACGAACTGGCCGAAAGCGCCGCCGCCACGCCGCTCAGGTGTAGATGGCGCGCGGAGGAGAAATAAGGGGCATGATAATCATCGACGGAGAGATGGCTTGCTGCTGAGCCTTTTCGGAAATACTCAACAGTGGGATCGGTTCCATTTTCGACTTTCGATTTCAGCTGAAAGCCCGTCGGGAAGCGTCCGTCGAGCGTGACGCCTGCGGCATCAATGCCCTCTTTTTTCAGCGAGTCGAGAACGAAATGGCCAAAGCTGTCATTGCCCACGCGGCTCACCCAGCCGACATTCAGCCCCAGCCGCGCAAGGCCGGTAGCGACATTCAGCTCGGCGCCTGCCACGCGTTTGATAAAGTGTTCCACCGCGCTCAGCTCGCCCGTTTCGGTGGCGACAAACATCGCCATGGCCTCGCCGATGGTGATAACGTCCAGCGTCTTGTGCATGGTTTACTCCTCGCGCAGCAGGTTGACGTAATGGCGGGTGACAGCGGTGAGATCCGTCCCTTCGAGCGGAAATTCGATACCGCGCGGCGCGTCGGCAGGCAGTTGATTAAGCAGATCCTGCCAGCGAGAATCGGTTTGATCCGGCGCGACGGCGCGGAACTGCGCCTTATGCGGGACCGCGGCTTTCACGTGAATATAGCTCACGGCGGGTGCCAGCTGACGCGCAGCCTCTTCCGGGGAGTCCCCGACCCACAGCCAGTTGCCCATATCGAACGTCAGCGTCACCGGCAGCGCCATCACCCGACAGGCGGCTTTGAAGCGCTGCATCGGGGCGAGCTGCCCGCAGTCGGTCTGGTCGTTTTCCACCACCAGCGTCATGCCGCTTTCATCCAGCAATGTCCGCAGATCTTCAAGGGGGTGTTTGTCGCTGAAATGACCCAGCGAGACCTTAAGCCATAGCGCGTTCAGGATGCTGGCTTCGCGGAGGTAGCGGGGGAGATCCGGGTTGAGCGTGCCGTCGGGCATAAACAGAGGGGCCGGGGCGGAGTAGCATGCCAGTAAACCCAGCAGCTCAATGGACTCGCCGAGCGCAGGCAGCGCCATTAACTCGTCGCTGCTGAAGAGCTCGCGGCGGATTTCAACGCCATCAGCCCCTGCGCCAGCAATAACGGGAAGCATCGCCCATTGCCCGCCTGCCTGACGCACCCGATCCGCGCCATACGCGGCGGTGACCACCATTATTTTCCTGCTCATTTCCTGACTCCAACGCGTAATCGATAGTATTACGCTAGATGGAACCGGTTCCAAAGAAAAGAATGGGATGTTGAATTTATGATCGCTGTCACGAAGGGGAAATTAGCGGGCGGTAGAGCCGCGAACGATCAGCTCGCCGGAAAAAACCTGCTCGCGTACGGCATCGCGGGTGCCTTCAATACGGCGAACCACTTGCTCAACCGCGGCATAGCCGATTTGCCAGGTGGGTTGTTTGAGGGTGGTAATGCCCACGCCTGCAAGTTCTGCCCACTCCAGTTCATCAAAGCCGAGTAAGCCGATGTCGCTGCCCCAGTGCAGGCCGATGCGTTGAAGCGAGCGGGCAACCTGTAGCGTGAGCGCCCCGTTCGCGGAGATCACCGCCTTACGCATTCCCCGATGTCGGGTATGGAACTGGCGCAGGGTGTTATCCAGCAGCCCGGCTTCGTGCAGCGGAATTTCGGCATTTTCGGCGATCGCGCCGGGATATCGCGCCAGCGTGGCGCGAAAAGCAGCCAGTCGGTCGCGACGGGTGTTAACCATGCCAAGCGGTTCGCTCAGGAACAGAATGGCTTCGAAACCCTGTTCGATAAGGTGCTCGGTGGCGGTGGTGGCGGCCTGGGTGTTATCCAGCCCGACCACATCGCAGGCAAATTCCGGGATTTTGCGGTCAATAAGCACCATCGGGAGAGACGATTGTTGCAGACGATTTAGCCCCTCTTCGCGCATCCCGACGGCATTGACCACGATCCCTTCCACCTGGTAGCTGCGCAGCAGATCGAGGTAATGCAGCTCCTGATCAACTTCGTTATTGGTGTTACAGACCAGCGGGGTAAAGCCTTTTTCCCGGCACGCCGCTTCGATGCCGCTGAGTACGTTAACGGAGTAGGGGTTAGTGATATCGGCGATGATAAGCCCAATCAGGCGGGTGCGGCCACGCTTGAGGCCGCGCGCCATCAGGCTGGGACGGTAGTCGAGATCGGCAATGGCCTGTTCGATCCGCGCCAGCAGCGCATCGGAAAGCAGGTGTTTCTCGCCGTTGAGGTAGCGCGAAATGCTGGTTTTACCGGTTTTGGCGGCTTTCGCCACGTCACTGATGGTGGCCCGGGCTGGTTTGCTCATCGCTGATTTCCCTGAATTTAGTGAGAATACCTTAGCGGGAAAATCAACGATGGCAAGTGGTTCATGCCGGGGTGTGCGGTCTGTTGCCCTCACCCCGGCCCTCTCCCTCGGGGATTACTGAATCGGGCTCAACGTAATCTCTACGCGACGGTTTTGCGCTTTACCTTCCGCCGTGCTGTTGCTGGCGATAGGGTTGGCAGGGCCCATGCCGCTGGTGCGGATGCGGTTTGCTTCAACGCCCTGGGTTATCAGGGAGCTGGCCACGGAATCGGCACGCTGCTGAGACAGACGCATGTTCAGATCCTGGCTGCCGGTGCTGTCGGTGTAGCCAATCACGTTCACGGCAGTTTTACTGTACTCTTTCAGTACCGCGGCCACACCGGTGAGGGTGTTCGCGCCCGCAGGTTTCAGCGTCGCGCTGCTGCTGTCAAAGGTCACGTTGTTTGGCATGTTCAGGATGATATTGTCACCGCTGCGCGTCACGCTCACGCCCGTACCTTTCATTTTGTCACGCAGCTTCGCTTCCTGCACATCCATGTAATACCCTACGCCACCGCCCAGGGCTGCGCCTGCCGCTGCGCCAATCAGCGCGCCTTTGCCGCGATCCTTCTTGGAGGAGGAGAGCGCGCCAACGCCAGCGCCGACAAGGGAACCAATACCCGCGCCAATACCGGATTTACCCGCTTCGCGTTCGCCGGTATAAGGGTTGGTTGTGCAGCCTGAAACAGCCAGTGCGCCGCTTACCAGAGCGGCAATTACGAGTACGCGTTTTTTCATCTTATTTCCTTAATCCTTTTTATTCTTTGCCACGACGGACGTGGCAGTGGATTATGACGTCCGAATACGGAGAAAATTCAGTGTATAACTCTGAAATTTGTCACAAACGATAAACTGCCTCAACGAAAGGCCGTCATACCTGCACGCAACCAGGAGCGCACGCTTTGAGCACCTCAACAAAAACCATTCTGACCGCCGCCCACTGGGGGCCGATGCTGGTCGAAACCGATGGCGACACAGTGCTGTCGTCTCGCGGGGCTTTGCCTTCGCGCCATCTCAACTCTTTACAGACCGTCGTTCGCGATCAGGTACACAGCAAAACCCGCGTACGCTGGCCGATGGTGCGTAAAGGCTTTCTGGCGTCACCGGATAAACCGCAGGGTGTGCGCGGGCAGGATGAGTTCGTTCGCGTGAGCTGGGACGATGCGCTGGCGCTGATCCATACGCAGCATAAACGCATCCGCGACAGCTATGGCCCGTCGTCCATTTTTGCCGGCTCCTATGGCTGGCGCTCGAACGGCGTGCTGCATAAGGCCGCCACCCTGCTGCAACGCTACATGAGCCTGGCCGGGGGCTACACCGGCCATCTGGGTGATTACTCAACCGGCGCAGCGCAGGCGATCATGCCTTACGTCGTGGGCGGCAATGAGGTTTATCAGCAGCAGACCAGCTGGCCGCTGGTGCTGGAGCATACCGATGTGGTGGTGCTGTGGAGCGCCAACCCGCTCAACACCCTGAAGATTGCCTGGAATGCGTCCGACGAGCAGGGCGTTTCCTACTTCGACGCGCTGCGCAAAAGCGGCAAGCGCATCATCTGTATCGATCCGATGCGTTCTGAAACCCTGGATTTCTTCGGCGACAGCGCCGAGTGGATCGCGCCCCATATGGGCACCGACGTGGCGATGATGCTGGGTATTGCGCATACCCTTGTGGAGAACGGCTGGCACGATACGGAATTCCTTACGCGCTGCACCACGGGCTTCGATAAATTTGCCGACTACCTGACGGGCCAAACCGACGGTGTCGCCAAAACCGCAGAGTGGGCCGCTGCGGTTTGCGGCGTTGATGCCGTTAAAATCCGCGAACTGGCGGCGTTATTCCATAGCAACGTCACGATGCTGATGTCCGGCTGGGGAATGCAGCGCCAGCAGTTTGGCGAGCAAAAACACTGGATGCTCGTGACGCTCGCCGCGATGCTTGGGCAGATTGGCACGCCCGGCGGCGGTTTTGGGCTTTCCTATCACTTTGCTAACGGCGGTAATCCAACGCGTAAAGCGGCGGTGCTGGCGTCCATGCAGGGCTCAGTGCAGGGTGGCGTGGACGCGGTGGATAAAATTCCCGTGGCGCGCATTGTTGAGGCTCTGGAGAACCCGGGCGGGTTTTATCAGCACAACGGCCAGGATCGCCATTTTCCGGATATTAAGTTTGTCTGGTGGGCGGGCGGGGCCAACTTCACCCATCACCAGGATACCAACCGCCTGATCCGCGCCTGGCAGAAGCCGGAGCTGGTGGTGATCTCGGAGTGCTTCTGGACCGCTTCAGCGAAACATGCCGACATCGTGTTGCCCGCCACGACCTCGTTCGAGCGTAACGATCTCACCATGACCGGGGATTACAGCAACCAGCACATGGTGCCGATGAAGCGCGTCGTGGCCCCCCGGGATGAAGCGCGTGATGATTTTGACGTCTTTGCTGACCTGAGTGAATTATGGGAAGCGGGCGGGCGCGAGCGTTTCACCGAGGGCAAAACGGATCTGCAATGGCTCGAAACGTTTTACAAGATAGCCAGCCAGCGCGGGGCGGCGCAGGGCGTGACGCTGCCGCCATTTGCTGAATTCTGGGAGGCGAATCAACTCTTCGAAATGCCGGAAAGCGAGCAGAACGCGCGGTTTGTGCGCTTTGCTGACTTCCGTCGCGACCCGGAAAATCACCCGCTTAAAACCGAGAGCGGGAAGATTGTGATCTACAGCGAACGTATCGCCAGCTTTGGCTACGCGGACTGCCCGCCGCACCCGGCATGGCTGGAGCCGGACGAATGGCATGGCAATGCGCAGCCGGGGCAGCTTCAACTGCTGTCTGCCCATCCTGCCCATCGCCTGCACAGCCAGCTCAACTATTCGGCTCTGCGCGAGCAGTATGCGGTGGCTGGCCGCGAGCCGATCGCGCTGAATAGCGATGACGCAAAGGCGCGGGGAATTAACGACGGCGATCTCGTTCGCGTCTGGAACGCGCGCGGGCAGGTGCTGGCTGGCGCCGTGGTGAGCGACGGGATCCGCCCTGGCGTGTTCTGCATTCATCAGGGCGCATGGCCGGATCTGGCGCTGGACGAGGGCGGTATTTGTAAGAACGGTGCCGTAAACGTGCTGACCAAAGATCTCCCCAGCTCGAAGCTGGGGAATGGCTGCGCGGGGAATACGGCGCTGGCATGGGTGGAGAAATATGAGGGGCCGGCGCTTACCCTTACGGCGTTTGATCCGCCTGCCAGCTCATGATCCACGTCGGGTGTTGGGTATCATCCTGCCAGGCGCTGTCTTCAATGCGAAAACCCTGAGCATGATAGAAATTCACCGCCCGCACGTTTTTCTGATACACCTCCAGAGTTAAATACGGGTAGTGCTGCTGAACGTGGTTCAGCAGCGTACGCCCGATCCCCCTTCCGATGAACGCCGGGGCGACAAATAACGCCCCCACAAACTGAGACTGCATGACGCTGATAAAGCCGCGCAGCGTGCCGTTCTCCTCCCAGACCCAGGTTTCGGCGGCGGGAAGGTATTCATCCCGCACCAGCGCTTCGTTCGCTTTCCAGTAGCCAGCGTCGATAAACGGATGCGCCTCGGTAGTGCTCTCAAGCCACAGTCTCAGGAGCTGAGCGGTATTCTCACTGTGCCATTTGCGGATCATGGTGGCCCTCCGGGTGGCAGATGCAGCCCGTAATATGGTCATTGACCAGCCCGCAGGCCTGCATAAAGGAGTAACAGATGGTGGTGCCCACAAACTTAAAGCCGCGTTTTTTCAGCGCTTTCGACAGGGCATCCGAGGCGGGGGTCGAGGTTGGGATCTCCGCAAGCGTGGCGGCCCGCGTCACCTTTGGCTCGTTATCCACAAACGACCAGACAAATGCTGAGAAGGGTTCGCCGTTTTGCGCCATCGCCAGATAAGCGCGCGCGTTACCAATAATGGCCTGAATTTTACCGCGATGGCGGATGATACCGGGGTCCAGAACCAGCCTTTCCACGTCGTCTTCAGTCATGGCGGCCACCGCAGCCGGATCGAACCGGTGGAAGGCATTGCGGTAGTTCTCACGCTTTTTCAGAACGGTGATCCACGACAGCCCGGCCTGCTGGCCTTCAAGGCAAATCATTTCAAACAGTTTTTTACCGTCGGTTTCCGGTACGCCCCATTCCTTGTCGTGATAATCGATATAAAGCTGATCCTGGCTTACCCAGCCGCAACGTTGCATAGGTCATCTCCCTTCCTGATACGGTAAACGCAAAAATTTCAATCTGCCCGGCTTGACGTGTCTGCTAAAGAGACAATAGTTAATACAGGGCTATACGCCCTAATACCTCTTCGAACAATGACATATATCGCCGAACTCGGCTCTTTCTGGAGTCGCTTTGATGATGATAAAAAAAATCAGTGGTCGCCATGCTGCTTCTGGCCTGGTGGGTGTCTCAGCCTGCCTGCTTATAGGTAACACCGCTTTTGCGTGGCAACAGGAATATATCGTTTCAGATGCACAAAGTAATACGACAGAACGCTATACATGGGACGCCGATCACCAACCTCGTTATGAAGATATTCTCGCGGAACGTATTAACCATTCGCAGAATGCTGCGGGCTTTGCCCTGAACGACCCCTCCGGTTCGGATGCGGAAACCGTGCTGAGCGTTGGCTGGAATTTTCCCGTGACGGGACATTTCACGACCGGGCCGGTCATGGCGTGGCGCTCTGATGGCACGCCTCCCGCAACGGTGATTGCGTATGGCGATACAACCACCACGCAGACGCTGACCGACCCCCTCTGGCATGCCAGCGTGAACTCGCTGGGGTGGCGTGTGGATACCCAGTACGGTGATATACACCCCTGGGCGAAGATCAGCTACAACCAGCAGTCGGAGGAAGAATATTTGTATACCCTGGGCTTAAGCGCCAAATTTTAGGGTTGTTACTTTTTTAAACGCTGCGGTAACATATTTAATACAATAATGGCGCGGGTTGTGGCGATAGTGGTCACTCACATCTAAACGTTTTCTTTTCCGGCAAGGTCGTTCATTCCCGCTTCCAGGCATTTCATTCCGTTTCTCCTGCATTTCATGCCGTTTTACCCCTGGCGTTTTGGGGTTTTGTTTATCGTGTCCTCAGCGAATTTCCTTAATTTCTCTTGCAGGACACTGCCATGAACACATCAACCTATAACCGTACGCGCTGGCTGACGCTCTTCGGCACCATCGTGACCCAGTTCGCACTGGGCTCGGTCTATACCTGGAGCCTGTTTAACAGCGCCCTGTCTGATAAGCTCGGCGCGCCGATAAGCCAGGTGGCATTTTCCTTCGGCCTGCTGAGTCTTGGATTAGCGATTTCCTCTTCCGTGGCGGGCAAACTTCAGGAGCGCTTCGGCGTGAAGCGCGTGACCATGGCCTCCGGGATCCTGCTGGGCGTGGGCTTCTTCCTGACGGCACACTCCAACAACCTGATGATGCTGTGGCTGAGCGCCGGGGTGCTGGTGGGGCTGGCGGACGGCGCAGGTTACCTGCTGACGCTGTCGAACTGCGTGAAGTGGTTCCCGGAGCGTAAAGGGCTTATCTCCGCGTTTGCCATTGGTTCATACGGCCTGGGCAGCCTGGGGTTCAAATTCATCGACTCCCATCTGCTGGCCTCGGTGGGGCTTGAGAAAACCTTTATGATCTGGGGCGTGATTGTGCTGGTGATGATCCTCTTCGGCGCCACGCTGATGAAAGATGCCCCGCAGCAGGAAGTGAAAACCGTTAACGGCGTGGTGGAGAATGATTTCACCCTCGCACAGTCCATGCGTAAGCCGCAGTACTGGATGCTGGCGGTGATGTTCCTGACGGCCTGCATGAGCGGTCTGTATGTTATTGGCGTGGCGAAAGATATCGCGCAGGGGATGGTAAAACTGGACGCGGCGACGGCGGCGAACGCGGTAACGGTCATCTCCATCGCTAACCTCTCGGGTCGTCTGGTATTGGGTATCCTGTCTGACAAAATCGCCCGCATTCGCGTGATTACGCTGGGGCAGGTGATCTCCCTGGTGGGCATGGCGGCGCTGCTGTTTGCACCGCTGAACGAGGCGACCTTCTTTGCGGCGATTGCCTGCGTCGCCTTTAACTTCGGCGGCACCATTACCGTCTTCCCGTCGCTGGTGAGCGAGTTCTTTGGCCTGAACAACCTGGCGAAAAACTACGGCGTCATTTATCTCGGCTTCGGTATCGGCAGTATCTGCGGGTCGCTGATCGCCTCGCTGTTCGGTGGCTTCTACGTGACCTTCTGCGTGATATTTGCCTTGCTGATTATCTCGCTGGCGCTGTCGACCACCATTCGTCAGCCGCAGCGCGAGGCTTATAAAGAAGCGCATGCATGATTCGATGAAAAGGGGCCTCAGGGCCTCTTTTTTTATCTCAACATCACTTCCGGACTTGTTATTTTGTAAAAATCTTCATCGATCACACTCTCTGCTGCCACTTTTCTTTCCCGCTGTGGTCTACTTATCGCGCTTGTAGACGTTTCTTATAACGGTTTCGCTCGCATCTACTTACTCTGTCAGCTTTCTCACTGAGATTCGGCGGGTCTTTATACCCCTTCCCCCAGGGTTGTTTGCATGAAATATATTAGGTCTCTTACCCAGCAAAGATTGTGTCTGATGCTGGCTGTCTATATCGGTTTGTTTCTGAATGGCGCGGTACTGTTCAGACGCGTGGAAGGTTATTTCGAACACCTCACCGTAAGAAATGGAATTTTTGCCGTCATTGAAGTGTTTGGCTCTATCCTGGCAACCTTCTTCCTGTTACGCCTGCTCTCGCTTTTTGGCCGACGTACATGGCAAATTCTGGCCTCGCTGGTGGTGATTATCTCTGCCGCCGCAAGCTATTACATGACATTCATGAACGTGGTCATTGGCTACGGTATTGTCGCCTCGGTGATGACCACGGACATCGACCTCTCGAAAGAGGTGGTGGGTCAAGGGTTCATCATGTGGACGATTTTGACCTGCTTGATCCCGCTCTTCTTTATCTGGAGCAATACCTGCCGCTATACCCTGTTACGCCAGCTGCGTACCCGGGGACAGCGCATCCGCAACGTCGCCGTCGTTCTGCTGGCAGGCCTGCTGGTGTGGGCGCCGATTCGCCTGATGGAAAAACAGCAAAAACGCATCGAAAAAGCGACGGGCGTTGATATGCCGAGCTATGGCGGCGTGGTGGCTAACTCGTATCTGCCGTCCAACTGGCTATCCGCGTTAGGTCTTTACGCCTGGGCACAGGCGGACGAATCCAGCGATGTGAAATCACTGATTAACCCGACCAAAAAGTTCACCTACCAGGCGCCGGCTGACGGGCTGGATGATACTTACGTGGTCTTCGTTATCGGCGAAACGACGCGCTGGGATCATATGGGTATGCTCGGCTATGACCGCGATACCACGCCGAAACTGTCGCAGGAGAAGAATCTGGTGGCTTACCGCGGCTATTCCTGCGATACCGCCACGAAGCTCTCGTTGCGCTGTATGTTTGTGCGTGAAGGCGGGGCGAGCGATAACCCGCAGCGCACCCTTAAAGAGCAAAACGTGTTTGCGGTTCTGAAGCAGCTTGGATTTAGCTCCGATCTGTTCGCCATGCAAAGTGAAATGTGGTTCTACACCAACACCATGGCGGATAACATCGCCTATCGTGAGCAGATTGGCGCCGAGCCGCGTAACCGTGGAAAGAACGTTGATGACATGCTGCTGCTCTCCGAGATGGAACAGTCGCTGAAAAACCATCCGCAGGGTAAGCACCTTATCGTTCTGCATACCAAAGGATCACACTACAGCTATTATCAGCGTTACACGCGTGATTTCGCCAAATGGACCCCTGAGTGCGTCGGCATTAACAAAAACTGTAGCAAGCAGGAGCTGATTAATGCCTATGACAACTCGATTCTGTATGTGGACACCTTCCTCAGCCGGGTGATCGACCAGCTTCGCGATAAGAAAGCGATTGTGATTTACGCAGCCGATCACGGCGAATCCATCAACGAGAAAGAGCATTTGCACGGCACGCCGCGTAAGCTGGCGCCGCCTGAGCAGTTCCGTGTGCCGATGATCATGTGGATGTCGGATAAGTACCTGGAAAACCCGGACAAAGCCAAAATGTTTGCCCATCTGAAACAGCAGGCAGAGATCAAGGTTCCGCGCCGTCACGTTGAGCTCTACGACACCATTATGGGCTGTCTCGGCTACACCTCACCGAACGGTGGGATTAACGAAAACAACAACTGGTGTAAACTCCCTGATAACACCACAAAAGCCGCGCAGTAGCTGGTCTGGCGAGAATATCGCCAGTTGAATGGCTTTTTGAAAATAAGGGATTGACGAGGGGCGCACCTCAGCAGTAAGATGCGCTCCGCATTCGGCGAGTAGCGCAGCTTGGTAGCGCAACTGGTTTGGGACCAGTGGGTCGGAGGTTCGAATCCTCTCTCGCCGACCACATTCTAAAAAGGGCTAACCGCAAGGTTAGCCCTTTTTGCATTAACGCGTTACCCCGCCAGAGTCCCCAAAATATCCCTTAGCGCTGCTTCCCCCTGCCTGCTTGCGGTTTTGTGACATAATCCATTGTATTTTTTTATATATAGTTTGATCTTTTTTCGCGTTGCTTATGGATAACCTCAGCATTTTTCGCTGTGCGTTTTAACGTTCGCGGTATTTAGTGCTCAGATAATCACCATTCCGTAAGAAAATTTACCCAATCTGAATAAAACTTAATCACTGAGTGTTGCGAAATATGAAGTTAATTGTGCTGCATCATGGCGAGTAGCATAAATTTCTCTGCTGAAAACTGGCATTCAGGGTTTTTTTAATCTTTGTTTGCGGTTTCTCACACTCCACGTAAATCCCCGCCACCTGTATTGACGTTTTCACATTCTGTTGACAGATTGTAGGGCACGAGGGGCATTTCAGGGAGGATCTGCGCTGCAACTCAAACGCTCTTCTGAAAGGATTCTCTATCCCTTTTAACGCCTTCGGGCATCACCGACCGGACCGGGTAAAAAATAAATAAAGGTCAGGCGGCGTAACACAACAAAGCAAAACATCACATTGGAGCACAATAATGAGTATTTCCTTGAAGAAGTCAGGGATGCTGAAGCTTGGTCTGAGCCTGGTGGCCATGACCGTTGCAGCAAGCGTACAGGCAAAAACCCTGGTTTACTGTTCTGAGGGCTCTCCGGAAGGCTTTAACCCACAGCTCTTTACCTCTGGTACGACTTACGACGCAAGCTCTGTACCGATCTATAACCGTCTGGTTGAATTTAAAACCGGCACCACGGAAGTCATTCCTGGCCTGGCTGAAAAGTGGGATATCAGCGAAGACGGTAAAACCTATACCTTCCACCTGCGCCAGGGCGTGAAGTGGCAGGACAGCAAAGAATTTAAACCTACGCGCGACCTTAACGCCGACGACGTGGTGTTCTCCTTCGACCGTCAGAAAAATGCCCAGAACCCGTACCATAAGGTCTCTGGCGGCAGCTATGAATACTTCGAAGGGATGGGCCTGCCGGATCTGATCGCTGAAGTGAAGAAAGTGGACGATAAAACCGTTCAGTTCGTGCTGACGCGTCCGGAAGCGCCATTCCTGGCTGACCTGGCCATGGACTTCGCCTCTATTCTCTCTAAAGAGTACGCGGACAACATGCTGAAAGCCGGCACCCCGGAAAAAGTGGACCTGAACCCAATCGGTACCGGCCCGTTCCAGCTGCTTCAGTACCAGAAAGATTCGCGTATTCTGTATAAAGCCTTCCCGGGTTACTGGGGCACCAAGCCACAGATCGACCGTCTGGTCTTCTCCATCACGCCTGATGCATCCGTGCGTTATGCAAAATTGCAGAAAAACGAATGTCAGGTGATGCCGTATCCAAACCCGGCTGACATCGCGCGCATGAAGCAGGACAAGAACATCAACCTGATGGAGCAGGCGGGCCTGAACGTGGGTTATCTCTCCTTCAACACCGAGAAGAAACCGTTCGATGACGTGAAAGTGCGTCAGGCGCTGACCTACGCGGTGAACAAAGAAGCGATCATCAAAGCCGTTTACCAGGGCGCGGGCGTTGCAGCCAAGAACCTGATCCCACCAACTATGTGGGGCTATAACGACGACATCAAGGACTACACCTACGATCCTGAGAAAGCGAAAGCGTTGCTGAAAGAAGCGGGCCAGGATAAAGGCTTCACCGTGGAGCTGTGGGCGATGCCGGTACAGCGTCCATACAACCCGAACGCACGCCGTATGGCGGAAATGGTTCAGGCTGACTGGGCGAAGATTGGCGTACAGGCCAAGATTGTGACCTACGAGTGGGGCGAGTACCTGAAGCGCGCCAAAGCGGGTGAGCACCAGGCGGTCATGATGGGCTGGACCGGTGACAACGGGGATCCGGACAACTTCTTCGCCACCCTGTTCAGCTGTGCGGCAGCGAAAGACGGTTCCAACTACTCTCGCTGGTGCTACAAGCCGTTTGAAGACCTGATCCAGCCGGCGCGTGCGACCGACGATCACAACAAACGTATTGAACTGTACAAGCAAGCGCAGGTTGTCATGCACGATCAGGCTCCGGCGCTGATTGTTGCTCACTCCACCGTGTACGAGCCAGTGCGTAAAGAAGTCAAAGGCTACGTGGTTGATCCACTGGGCAAACACCACTTCGAAAACGTGTCTGTTGAATAATTAAAAGCAACGCCAGGCGGCGCTGCGCTTGCACTGGCCTACGGTAAGTAGGCCGGGTAAGCGTAGCGCCACCCGGCAGCAGTGCTTTATTCCCTCCCCATCAGGTGAGGGGATAAGATTTGTGAGCAATACAGACGTCACGCCACTGAGCGTGCGTCATCAGAGAGAATCCGGGTTATGTTGCAGTTCATCCTCCGACGTCTGGGACTGGTTATCCCGACGTTTATCGGTATCACCCTTCTCACTTTTGCCTTCGTCCATATGATCCCGGGTGATCCGGTGATGATTATGGCGGGCGAGCGTGGTATCTCCCCTGAACGTCATGCGCAACTGCTGGCTGAACTCGGCCTTGATAAGCCGATGTGGCAGCAGTACCTCCACTATATCTGGGGCGTCTTGCACGGCGATTTAGGCATTTCACTGAAAAGCCGACTTCCGGTGTGGGACGAGTTCGTGCCGCGTTTCCAGGCGACGCTTGAACTGGGCATCTGCGCCATGATCTTTGCGACCGCGGTGGGGATTCCCGTTGGCGTACTGGCTGCCGTTAAGCGTGGCTCTATTTTCGACCACACCGCCGTTGGCCTGGCACTGACCGGCTATTCCATGCCTATCTTCTGGTGGGGCATGATGCTGATCATGCTGGTATCGGTGCAGTGGAACCTGACGCCGGTCTCCGGGCGCGTCAGCGATATGGTCTTCCTTGATGACACCAACCCGTTAACCGGCTTCATGCTGATTGATACGGCGATCTGGGGCGAAGAGGGCAACTTCATTGATGCGGTTGCGCACATGATCCTGCCTGCAATGGTGCTGGGCACCATACCTCTGGCGGTGATCGTGCGTATGACCCGTTCTTCCATGCTGGAAGTGCTGGGCGAAGACTATATTCGTACTGCCCGCGCCAAAGGCCTGACCCGTATGCGCGTCATCATCATTCATGCCCTGCGTAACGCGATGCTGCCGGTGGTTACCGTTATCGGTTTGCAGGTGGGTACGCTGCTGGCGGGGGCGATCCTGACCGAAACCATCTTCTCCTGGCCGGGCCTCGGACGCTGGCTGATTGACGCGCTGCAACGCCGTGACTATCCGGTGGTGCAGGGTGGTGTACTGCTGGTCGCGACGATGATTATCCTCGTCAACCTGCTGGTCGATTTGCTGTACGGCGTGGTGAACCCGCGTATTCGTCATAAGAAGTAAGGGGCCATCATGTCACAAGTTACTCAAAATAAAGCGGTCTCTGCGCCGGTGCCTATGACGCCAATGCAGGAGTTCTGGCACTACTTCAAGCGCAACAAAGGCGCGGTCGTCGGGCTGGTGTATGTTTCCATCATGATCCTGATTGCGGTGTTTGCGAACTTCCTCGCCCCGTATAACCCGGCGGATCAGTTCCGCGATGCGCTGCTCGTGCCGCCAGTCTGGCAGGACGGCGGCAGCGTTGCCCATCTGCTGGGCACCGATGACGTGGGCCGCGATGTGCTGTCGCGCCTGATGTACGGCGCGCGCCTGTCGCTGCTGGTTGGCTGCCTCGTGGTGGTGTTGTCGCTGATCATGGGCGTGGTGCTCGGCCTGGTGGCGGGCTACTTCGGCGGCATCGTTGATAACGTCATCATGCGTATCGTCGATATCATGCTGGCATTGCCTAGCCTGCTGCTGGCGCTGGTGCTGGTGGCGGTCTTCGGCCCGTCGATAGGTAACGCCGCGCTTGCGCTGACGTTTGTTGCGCTACCGCACTACGTGCGTTTAACCCGTGCGGCGGTGCTGGTGGAAGTGAACCGCGATTACGTTACCGCTTCTCGCGTGGCGGGTGCCGGTGCGATGCGCCAGATGTTCATTAATATCTTCCCGAACTGCCTTGCGCCGCTGATCGTTCAGGCGTCGCTCGGTTTCTCTAACGCCATTCTCGATATGGCCGCTCTTGGCTTCCTTGGCATGGGTGCGCAGCCGCCAACACCGGAGTGGGGCACCATGCTCTCCGACGTGTTGCAGTTCGCGCAAAGCGCCTGGTGGGTCGTCACCTTCCCGGGTCTGGCGATTCTGCTGACGGTGCTGGCATTTAACCTGATGGGTGATGGTCTGCGTGATGCGCTTGATCCCAAACTGAAGCAGTAAGAGGCACGAGATGGCGTTATTAAATGTAGATAAATTATCCGTGCACTTCGGCGACGAAGGCACACCGTTTCGCGCCGTGGACCGTATTAGCTACAGCGTAAATCAGGGCGAAGTGGTTGGTATTGTTGGGGAGTCTGGCTCGGGTAAATCCGTCAGCTCGCTGGCGATCATGGGGCTGATTGATTACCCCGGCCGCGTAATGGCGGAAAGTCTGGCTTTCAACGGTCAGGATCTGAAGCGTATTTCCGAGAAACAACGCCGCCAGCTGGTGGGCGCGGAAGTGGCAATGATCTTCCAGGACCCCATGACCAGCCTGAACCCGTGCTACACCGTCGGTTTCCAGATTATGGAAGCCATTAAGGTGCATCAGGGCGGCAATAAGAAAACCCGACGTCAGCGCGCTATCGATCTGCTGACGCAGGTGGGTATTCCCGATCCGGCATCGCGTCTGGACGTTTACCCGCATCAGCTCTCCGGCGGGATGAGCCAGCGCGTGATGATCGCCATGGCTATCGCCTGTCGGCCAAAGCTGCTGATTGCGGATGAACCGACAACCGCGCTGGACGTGACCATCCAGGCGCAAATCATCGAGCTGCTGCTGGAGTTGCAGCAGAAAGAGAACATGGCGCTGGTGCTGATTACGCACGACCTGGCGCTGGTGGCGGAAGCGGCACACAAAATCATTGTGATGTATGCGGGCCAGGTGGTGGAGACCGGAAGTTCGCACGATATCTTCCGCGCGCCACGTCATCCGTATACGCAGGCACTGCTGCGCGCGCTGCCGGAGTTTGCTCAGGACAAGGCGCGTCTGGCGTCGCTGCCGGGCGTGGTTCCGGGCAAATACGACCGTCCGCAGGGCTGTCTGCTTAATCCGCGCTGCCCGTATGCCACGGACAAATGCCGCGTTGACGAGCCAGAGCTGAATCTGCTGGCCGACGGTCGACAGTCAAAATGCCACTACCCACTCGATGATGCCGGGAGGCCAACACTATGAGTACGCACCAGGCCACCACGCAACAGCCGCTGTTGCAGGCTATCGACCTGAAAAAACATTACCCGGTGAAGAAGGGGATTTTTGCTCCTGAACGCCTGGTGAAAGCGCTGGACGGCGTCTCCTTTAGCCTCGAACGCGGTAAAACGCTGGCGGTAGTAGGGGAGTCAGGCTGCGGGAAATCCACGCTGGGCCGTCTGCTGACGATGATTGAAACGCCCACCGGCGGTGAGCTTTACTATCAGGGCCAGGATCTGCTCAAGCACGATCCGCAGGCGCAGAAGCTGCGTCGTCAGAAAATCCAGATCGTGTTTCAGAACCCGTACGGCTCTCTGAACCCGCGAAAGAAAGTCGGGCAAATTCTGGAAGAGCCGCTGCTGATTAACAGCAGTCTGAGCAAAGAGCAGCGTCGTGAAAAAGCGCTGGCGATGATGGCGAAGGTGGGCCTTAAAACCGAGCATTACGATCGCTACCCGCACATGTTCTCTGGCGGCCAGCGCCAGCGTATTGCCATCGCCCGCGGTTTGATGCTTGATCCGGACGTGGTGATCGCCGATGAACCCGTCTCAGCGCTCGACGTGTCCGTGCGCGCGCAGGTGCTTAACCTGATGATGGATTTGCAGCAGGATTTGGGGCTGTCGTACGTGTTCATCTCGCACGACCTGTCCGTGGTTGAGCACATTGCCGATGAGGTGATGGTGATGTACCTGGGGCGCTGCGTGGAGAAGGGGACGAAAGATCAGATCTTTACTAATCCGCGTCACCCGTACACCCAGGCGCTGCTGTCTGCGACGCCGCGGCTTAATCCGGATGACCGCCGTGAGCGAATCAAACTGACCGGCGAGCTGCCGAGCCCGCTGAACCCGCCGCCGGGCTGCGCGTTCAACGCCCGCTGCCGTCGCCGCTTTGGTCCGTGCACGCAGTTGCAGCCACAGCTGAAGGATTATGGTGGACAGCTGGTGGCCTGCTTCGCGGTCGATCAGGATGAAAACGGCGAAAAGCCGCAGGCATAAAGAAAAAAACCGGCGTTAAGCCGGTTTTTTTTACGTCTGAGGACTACTTCCGTAAACGAATCTGGTCGACGGCGTGTTTCTCGCTCTTGGTGAGGATCAGGCTTGCACGTTCGCGCGTCGGCAGGATGTTCTCTTTCAGGTTTACGTAGTTGATCTCATTCCATAGCCCTGTCGCCACGTTGATAGCTTCTTCTTCAGAGAGCTGGGCGTAGTTATGGAAGTAGGAGTCCGGGTCGGTGAACGCCCCTTCACGGAACTTCAGGAAGCGGTTGATATACCAGCGTTGCAGCAGTTCTTCCGGCGCATCCACATAAATTGAGAAGTCGACAAAGTCAGAGACAAACACGTGATGCGGATCGTGAGGATAATCCATCCCGCTTTGCAGAACGTTTAACCCTTCCAGAATCAGGATGTCGGGCTGCACAACCGTTTTGTCGCCATCCGGGATACGGTCGTAAATCAGATGCGAGTAAACCGGTGCGGTGACGTTAGGCACGCCCGATTTTAAATCAGAGACAAACTTCACCAGGCGGTGCATATCATAAGAAAGCGGGAAGCCCTTCTTCTTCATCAGGCCGCGTTCTTTCAACACCTCATTGGGATGCAGGAAGCCATCGGTGGTGATCAGCTCCACGCTGCGGTGCTCCGGCCAGCGGCTCAGCAGCGCCTGTAGCACGCGCGCGGTGGTACTTTTACCCACTGCCACGCTGCCCGCAATACTGATGATATAAGGAATACGTTGACCGTTCGTGCCGAGGAACTGTTCCAGCACGGCCTGACGACGCAAATTGGAGCTGATATAGAAGTTAAGCAAGCGGGAGAGGGGGAGATAGATTTCCGCCACCTCTTCCAGGGAGAGATCTTCGTTTATCCCTTTTAGCCGTGCGATTTCACCTTCCGTCAGCGTCATAGGGACGGAGTCACGCAGGGCTGCCCACTGGCTACGGTTAAACTGAAGATAGGGCGTCATTAACGTTTGCTCTTTTTTGCTCATAAGCATGCTTCTGTGAACCATCACGAAACGGCGGGTGCGGGCTCATCACATAGTTAATTTTGGACAATGGGCAGGAGGTTAACACCAGATGAGAGGAATAATAAGAAAAAATATGGGAAAGCGATGCTTAACCGGATAGGTATCACCTGGGGCTATAGCGTGCCGAAATCAGCCGTTCATGTTGAATTTTTAACCGTGAGCGGATGAATTTACAGCGGTTAGCCCTGGTTTCGAATAAAATGTGAGCGAAAGAACGTTTTATGCAATTTTTTAGTTGCATGACTGCGCAGGTCTCCATAGAATGCGCGCTACTTGATGCCGACTTAGCTCAGTAGGTAGAGCAACTGACTTGTAATCAGTAGGTCACCAGTTCGATTCCGGTAGTCGGCACCATCAAGTCCGGTGGGGTTCCCGAGCGGCCAAAGGGAGCAGACTGTAAATCTGCCGTCACAGACTTCGAAGGTTCGAATCCTTCCCCCACCACCACTTTCTGGCAGCGTCAACGCCGCCGGAGCTGGTTGGAAAAATTGACCAGCTCGAACAGAAAAGAGAGAAATCTCTTTTTTTGTTACAGAAAGAACTGGGTAGCCGAGTTTCAGGATGCGGGCATCGTATAATGGCTATTACCTCAGCCTTCCAAGCTGATGATGCGGGTTCGATTCCCGCTGCCCGCTCCAATACGTGCTGATATGGCTCAGTTGGTAGAGCGCACCCTTGGTAAGGGTGAGGTCCCCAGTTCGACTCTGGGTATCAGCACCACTTCACTTCTCCCTCCCTTTCTCTCTGTTTCAATGTAAATGTATTCAACAGTTCAGGCATTTTCGCCTGGTTGATGTGGTGATATCACCGATTTATCCGTGTCTTAGAGGGACAATCGATGTCTAAAGAAAAGTTTGAACGTACAAAACCGCACGTTAACGTCGGTACTATCGGCCACGTTGACCATGGTAAAACAACGCTGACCGCTGCAATCACTACCGTACT
>NZ_JADBQL010000010.1:0-116539 GCF_014895905.1 Enterobacter cloacae complex sp. P15RS
TGAGACTTGGTATTCATTTATCGTCTTGCGACATTAAGAATCCATGTCACTTTGAGTGCCCACACAGATTGTCTGATAAATTGTTAAAGAGCAGTTGCAACGCGGCTTTCAGCTCACCGTTGCGAGGTGGCGTATATTACGCTTTCCTCTTTCAGAGTCAAGCAATTATTTTTACTTTTCTCTGTTGGCGTTCATCTCTGAACCCCGCTGTCCCGGCGGCTTGTAAGCCGTTGTTCCGTGTCAGTGGAGGCGCATTATAGGGAGTTCTCAGACGTTGACAACCCCTCTTTGAAAAAAAACGTTCAACCGTCTCTTTTTTGCTCAAAACCGTGCTACAGCGCCAGTTTTTCGAGCGTTTCGAAGCCGTAACGCTGTAAAACGGGTAAAAGTTGTTCAGTTTCTTTTGTTATCGCCATACAGAAAGCGATGTTCGCTTCCGCTGATTTCGCATCCGGCGCCTCGTGTTCCAGCAGCCAGGCCGTCCGACGCGCAATCGCCGCACCGGAATCCACCAGCCGGGTTCCTTCAGGCAAGACCTTTAATAGCTCTTCCTGTAACAGCGGGAAATGGGTACATCCAAGAACAACCGTATCCGGGGGTTCCTGCATCCGCAGCCATGGACGCAGAATGCGGCGCAGCTCTTCAAGCGAGACCGTCTCGCCGTGCAGCTTCGCTTCCGCCATTTCCACCAGCTCCGCGGAACCGAGCATGGCGATCTGGCATTCATTGGCAAAGCGCTCAATAAGCTCGCGCGTATAAGGACGTTTTACAGTACCGCGCGTCGCCAGCAAACCCACAATGCCGTTCGCCGTCAGGCGCGCAGCAGGTTTAATTGCCGGCACCACGCCCACAACCGGGAACGGGAATTTTTCGCGCAGGGCAGGAAGAGAGACCGTGCTTGCCGTATTGCAGGCAATCACCGCCAGCGCCAGGGGGTAGCGCTTTTGTACCGCGGTAACGATTTCAACCACGCGCTCAACGATAAAGTCTTCACTCTTTTCCCCATACGGGAACGCGACGTTATCGAAGGCGTAGATGTAATGGAGATCCGGCAGGAGCTGCCGAATCTCATCATAGACTGAAAGCCCACCGACGCCGGAATCAAACACCAGCACGGTGGGACGCGGATCAGAAGGTGTAGCTGCCAGACAAGGTGTATTCCCGTCCTGCAGTTTCGTAGCCATAAACTGTCTCGTAATCTTTATCGAACAGGTTGGCTATTTTACCACGAACTGTGAGATGAGAGGTGACAGGATATGAAACCGCGACATCCCACAGGCTGACGCCGCCCATTTTTACGCGTTCTGTTGCATAAGTATTGGGATCAACGGCGACGTCATAGCGGGTGCCCAGATAACGGTACGCCAGATTCCAGTCGAGGTCCCACACCTGCCAGTCAAGCTGATACTTAACCTGCTGCTTTGAGCGACGCGCCAGAACTTCGTTGGTTTTCGCATTGCGCGGGTCAACGTAGTCATAGGAAATTTGGTGCCCTACCGGTCCGGTATCGAACTGCGCCGTCGCCTCAATCCCTTTGATGCGAGCCTTATCCACGTTGTAATAACGGTAGGTCCGCGGGTCGCTGTTAATCAGGTTATCAATATCATTACGATAGCCCGTCACGCGCCAGTTTACCGGCCCCGTCAGGCCTTCAAAACCACCTTCCCACTGCTTACTCTCTTCTGGCTTCAGGTCCGGATTGCCGTAATCCTTACTGTGGATCTGGCTCATGGTCGGCGCTTTATACGCTGTGCCGTAAGAACCGATGATGCGATACCCGTCGATGAACTCCCATGCGGCGCTGGTCTGCCAAGTGGCATGATTGCCAAAGTTAGAGTTATCGTCATTACGCGCCGCCGCTTCCAGCGTCACGCTGTTGAACTGCTGCATCGCTGAAAGGAACACGCCGGTGTTACGCTGTTCGTAACCTTTTTCCAGATAGCCCGTTCCCGCCTGGGTTTTCTGCTTCTGCCAGTCCAGACCCGCGCCGATATTGCCGTGTCCCACTTCAACCGTATTAAGCCACTGGGTGGTGTACTGCTTCACGTCATCCATGGTTGCGGAGTCAGCGTAGCGGCCTTTTTTCGGATCATAGTTCTGGTCTTTGCTGCGGCCATAGCCTGCCACCAGCTGTGACTGGAAGATACCCTGGTTGTAACGCAACCCGGTGTCCCAGTTCTGGCTGTAGACCTGACGCGTGTCCGGGCGCCCGTCAATGCCGGTCGCGCCATAGTGATCGTAACCGTCGTACGCGGAGCGGTTATCGTAGCCAAAGCCACGGAAGAACCCGCTGACGCTGTCGGTAAACTGCTGTTCCACCGAGCCAAACAGAGATTTACTCATAAAACCATCGCGGTCTGGCTGGCGCGGGGCATCTTTTGCGGCAATATCAAAACCACGGGTATAGGTGTAATCCCCGGCCATGGTGATTTTCGTTTTATCGAACACCTGCTGGAAGGCACCGTTATAGTTTTGATACCCCTTTGAACCAACGCCCGCCGAAATTTCCGCGCCCGGCTTATCGCGCCCGGTAATGATGTTAATCACGCCGCCAATCGCGTCGGAGCCGTACAGCGCCGAACGCGGGCCGCGAATGTACTCAATACGCTGAATCAGCGAGGTCGGGATCTGACTTAAGTCGGGAACGTTGCTGATCCCGGCATTGTTCAGGGGGATGCCATCAATCAGCACCAGAACATGACGGGATTCCGTACCGCGAATAAACGTAGAAGAGGTCGACCCCATCCCACCGCTTTGTGCGATGTCCACGCCCGGCAGGCGTGACATGATTTCCACAACGCTCGTTGCCTGCCAGCGTTCAATATCCTCACGCGTCACGACGGATGTCGGAGCCAGAACAGTTTTTGCCGGTTGTTCGAAACGGTTTGCTGTCACCACCAACGAGTCAGCGCTTTCCTGCGCCCAGCCCGAAAATGCCGTGACGGAAAACGCCGTCAACAGCGATACTTTTTTAATCATTGTTAAAGCATCCATAATATAAGAAGGATGCCGCAGGCCTCATCGATAGCACGCGATGATGAAACCAAATGCGACGTGGTCCCGGCAGGTCTTCGGGCTGGGTGGCGTTTATGGATGAAGACTTCCCGTATTCACAGTGTCTACAACGTTCATCCCGCCAGTCTTTACCGCTGCGCGTCAGCTCCAGATTTGCACTGGATTCCCTTTTCACTCTCAGGAGACCGGAAACAGAATGCTACAATTAGACACGTATAGATGTCCAGATAGCTATTAGCCATTAAATCTGGACATCCCCTGCACAATCCCTACAATCCCCGCGTAATTCTTTCTCACTCAGGATGCATCATGACCCCAGAACACCTCCCGACAGAACAGTACGACGCACAGCTGGCAGAAAAAGTTGTCCGCCTGCAAAGTATGATGACGCCATTCAACGCGCCCGTTCCTGAGGTGTTTCGTTCTCCGGTCAGCCACTACCGTATGCGCGCCGAGTTTCGCATCTGGCACGATGGCGATGACCTGTACCACATCATTTTCGATCAGCAGACGAAATCCCGCATTCGCGTAGACAGTTTTCCGGCGGCAAGTGAACTGATAAACCAGCTGATGACGCTGATGATTGACGGCGTGCGCAACAATCCAGTGCTGCGCAACAAGCTGTTCCAGATAGACTACCTGACCACCCAAAGCAATCAGGCCATTGTCTCTCTGCTCTATCATAAAGCGCTGAGCGACGAGTGGCGCGAGCAGGCCGAAGCCCTGCGCGATGCGCTGCGCGCGCAGAACATCAACGTGCACCTGATTGGCCGCGCGACCAAAACCAAAATCATGCTGGATCAGGATTACGTCGATGAGCGTCTGCCGGTAGCGGGTAAAGAGATGGTTTACCGTCAGGTGGAGAACAGCTTCACCCAGCCGAACGCCGCCATGAACGTGCAGATGCTGGAGTGGGCGCTGAACGCGACGGAAGGGTCGACGGGCGATCTGCTGGAACTGTACTGCGGTAACGGTAACTTCTCGCTGGCGCTGGCGCGTAACTTCGATCGCGTGCTGGCGACGGAAATTGCCAAACCGTCGGTGGCGGCCGCGCAGTACAACATTGCCGCTAACCACATCGATAACGTGCAAATCATTCGTATGGCGGCAGAAGAGTTCACCCAGGCGATGAATGGCGTACGTGAGTTTAACCGCCTGCAAGGCATTGATTTGAAGAGCTACCAGTGCGAGACGATTTTTGTCGATCCGCCACGCAGCGGGCTGGACAGCGAAACCGAGAAGATGGTGCAGGCGTACCCGCGTATTTTGTACATCTCCTGTAACCCGGAGACGCTGTGCAAGAATCTGGAAACATTGAGCCAGACGCACAAGGTTGAACGTCTGGCGCTGTTCGATCAGTTCCCGTATACGCACCATATGGAGTGCGGCGTACTGCTTACTGCAAAGTAATGTGAATCTTGTAGGGCAGGTAAGCGAAGCGACACCTGCCAAAAAAGCCGGATGGCGCATCGCTTATCCGGCCTACAATGACAAAACCCTTTATTCTGGCAACTGGCTCTTGCGGCTACGCATACGAGAGCCAATCCAGAACACCAGCGCCACGGACAGTACCGCAGGCAGGAAGTTAGAGCCAATATCCGGGTATTCCGCACGCACCACGGTGCTGTACAGCAGCACACCCAGGATAAAACTGGCTGCGGCTAGCCCCGGTAACCCGACAGGCATGGTGCGGTTCAGATAACGTTGATGCAGGCAGTACACCGTCAGCACCAGCGCGATAATCGGGAAAATCGAGAACGGTACAATTGAGCTGAAAACCGCCGCAAACGTACCATTAATGGATAAGCCAGCGATCAATGCCAGCAACAGCGTTCCTTTATCCTGACCTGACTGTTTCATTACTCACCTTCACTCATCGTTTTGATGTGCCAACTTCTCTTGTTCACGGCGATACCAGTAGTACGCACCTTTAGAAATCATCCGCAGCTGCAATACCAGTCGCTCTTCGAGTTGCTTACGTTGTTCAATGCTGACGTCCAGCGCTTCGGCACCCGCGCTGAACACAATCGTCACCATCGCCTCAGCCTGTGCTTCGGTAAACGCACGCGGCATATGGTTTTCGAGTTCCAGATAGTCGGCAAGTTCCGCGATGAAATGCTGAATTTCACGCGCGACGGCGGCACGAAACGCGGCTGACGTCCCGGAACGCTCACGCAACAGCAGGCGAAACGCGTTAGGGTTATTGCCGATAAATTCCATAAATGTCGATACGGAGGTGCGGATCACGCTGCCGCCTTTGGCGATACGCTGACGCGCCTGACGCATAAGCTGGCGCAGCATTAAACCGCTCTCGTCGACCATGGTCAGGCCCAGTTCATCCACATCACGGAAATGACGATAGAAGGACGTTGGCGCAATCCCGGCCTCGCGCGCCACTTCACGCAGGCTCAAACTGGCAAAACTCCGCTCAGCACTCAGTTGACTGAATGCGGCTTCCACCAGCGAACGCCGGGTTTTCTCTTTTTGTTGTGCTCTTACGCCCATCACGATAGTTGAATCCTTCCAAAGGCCCGTTGGCACTATACCAGAGAATAAAATTAATCTGTTTACCTGGCTTTGTGAATGATTGTTTACGCGCGGTTTGTGCCCCACTGCCCGAAAAAAGCACAACGATAATTGGGTTACCCAGGCAATGATGTTATGATTCTGTTGCTTTTATGTATAAGAACAGGTAAGCCTTGCCATGCCACATTCCTACGATTACGACGCAATAGTTATTGGTTCCGGCCCCGGCGGCGAAGGTGCTGCTATGGGTCTGGTAAAACAGGGAGCCAGAGTAGCGGTGATTGAGCGCTACCATAATGTTGGCGGCGGTTGCACCCACTGGGGCACCATCCCTTCGAAAGCCCTCCGCCACGCCGTTAGCCGCATTATCGAATTTAACCAGAACCCTCTTTACAGCGACCACTCCCGACTTCTTCGTTCCTCCTTTGCCGATATCCTGAATCACGCAGACACGGTCATTAACCAGCAGACGCGCATGCGTCAGGGTTTTTATGAGCGCAACCACTGTGAAATTCTGCAAGGCAACGCCCATTTTGTGGATGAACACACCCTGGCGCTGGAATGCCACGATGGTTCGGTTGAGACGCTCACCGCTGAAAAATTTGTGATCGCCTGCGGTTCCCGTCCGTACCATCCGGCAGACGTGGACTTCTCGCACCCGCGCATTTACGACAGCGACTCCATCCTCAGCCTGCATCACGAGCCACGCCATGTGATCATCTATGGTGCGGGGGTGATTGGCTGTGAATATGCCTCGATCTTCCGCGGAATGGAGGTCAAAGTTGACCTGATTAACACCCGTGACCGCCTGCTGGCGTTCCTCGATCAGGAGATGTCGGACTCTCTCTCCTACCACTTCTGGAACAGCGGCGTGGTGATTCGCCACAACGAAGAGTACGAAAAGATTGAGGGCTGCGACGACGGTGTGATCATGCACCTGAAGTCAGGTAAGAAGCTGAAGGCAGACTGCCTGCTGTACGCCAACGGCCGTACCGGCAACACGGATTCATTGCAGCTGGAGAATATCGGGCTCGAAACCGACAGCCGCGGTCAGCTGAAGGTCAACAGCATGTATCAGACCGCGCTGCCGCACGTATACGCGGTGGGCGACGTGATTGGTTACCCAAGCCTGGCCTCCGCTGCGTACGATCAGGGCCGCATCGCCGCACAGGCCCTGGTGAAAGGTGAAGCGACGGCGCATCTGATCGAAGATATCCCGACGGGTATCTACACCATTCCGGAAATCAGTTCTGTCGGTAAGACCGAGCAGCAGCTGACGGCCATGAAGGTGCCTTACGAGGTGGGTCGTGCCCAGTTTAAACATCTGGCGCGGGCGCAAATCGTGGGGATGAGCGTGGGTACGCTGAAGATCCTGTTCCATCGCGAGACGAAAGAGATCCTCGGGATTCACTGCTTCGGTGAACGCGCGGCGGAAATCATTCACATCGGCCAGGCGATCATGGAGCAAAAAGGTGGTGGCAACACCATTGAGTACTTCGTTAACACCACCTTTAACTACCCGACCATGGCGGAAGCCTATCGGGTAGCCGCGCTGAATGGCTTAAACCGCCTGTTTTAACGCGCTGTCGAAATGGCCATCCATCGCACCGCGGATGGCCTCTGCCAGCTGCTCATAGCGGCTGCGCAGCGGTGAACCCGGACGATAAACCAGACCAATGGTGCGACGCGGCTCCGGCTTGATGCACGGCAGATAGACCACGCCATCGCGTTTACGCTCGTGCGGCACCGCCAGCGCCGGCAGCAGCGTAATACCGCTTCCCGCTGCCACCATATTACGCAGCGTTTCCAGACTGGTTGCGCGGAAATGGGTATCTTCGTCAGCGCCCGCTTCGAAGCAGAAGCCCATCGCCTGATCGCGCAGGCAGTGACCGTCTTCCAGCATCAGCAGCTTTTCACCCGCCAGATCGGCCATCGGCACGCGATCGCGGTTCGCCCATGGGTGATCTTCATAGATCGCCAGCATCATCGGTTCGTCGAACAGCGGCACTTCAATAAATGCTTCACTCTCTTTGACCAGCGCCAGAATCGCACAGTCGAGCTTGCCGCTGTCCAGCTGAGCCAGCAGCTGATGGGTTTGCGCTTCGTGCAGGTACATTTCGAGTTTCGGGAACGTCTGGTGCAGCATTGGAATGATTTGCGGCAACAGGTACGGGCCAACGGTTGGGATCAGGCCAATATGCAGCGGGCCGGACATCGCCTCCCCCTGCTGGCTTGCCATTTCCTTGAGCACTTTGACCTCGCGCAGCACGGTGCGCGCCTGATCCACCAGCAGCAGACCTGCCTGGGTGAACAGTACCTTACGACTGGTGCGCTCCAGCAGCATTACGCCCAGCTCATCTTCCAGCTTGCGGATCTGTCCGCTCAGGGTTGGCTGGCTGACGTGGCAGGAATCTGCCGCGCGGCGAAAATGGCGGTGCTCGGCTAACGCTACCAGGTATTCAAGATCACGAATATTCATTATTCATCCTCCGTCGCCACGATAGTTCATGGCGATAGATAGCATAGCAATGAACGATTATCCCTATCAAGCATTCTGTTGAATAATACGCCACATAGACGAGGCGGCCGTGTTTGACCCTTGACGTCCCCGCACCGTCAGCGAGTTTCTCTCAAAACTCGAAAAACTAAAGCCAACGTGAACTTTTGCGGACCCCGTGGTCCGCTTTTTTTTTGCAAAAAAAAGCCCAACTCAGGGTTGGGCTGGGGTTTTGTAGGTCGGGTCAGGCGAAGCCGCCACCCGACGTTTCAGGCATCAAATCAGGCGGTTTTTCGCATCCGCAATCGCCTGCGCCACCTGCTTCGGCGATACGCCGCCTTTCGCTGCACGCTTATCCAGGCAGGATTGCAGGGCCAGAATCGGATAGACGTCATCCCCAATAACCGCGCTGAATTTTTGCAGGTCGGCCAGCGCCAGCGCTTCAAGGGCTTTACCCTGACGAATCGCTTCCACTACCGCTTCGCCCACAATATGGTGTGCCTCGCGGAACGGTACGCCTTTCGCCACCAGGTAGTCCGCCAGCTCGGTGGAGTTAGCATAGCCCTGCTGCGCCGCTTCCTGACAGCGCGGACGTTTCACCTGAATGCCGTCCAGCACCAGCGCGCCCATGTGCAGGCAGTCCAGCCAGGTGTCGAGCGCGTCGAACAGCCCTTCTTTGTCTTCCTGCATATCTTTGTTATACGCCAGCGGCAGCCCTTTCAGGGTCATCATCATGCCGGTGAGCGCGCCCTGCACGCGACCGCACTTGCCGCGGATCAGCTCCAGCGCGTCCGGGTTTTTCTTCTGCGGCATCAGGGATGAGCCTGAGGTCACGCGGTCGGACAGCTCCACGAAGCCCGCTTCGCCAGAGTTAAAGAAGATCAGGTCTTCGGCAAAGCGCGACAGGTGCACCATCCCGATAGACGCATTCGACAGCAGCTCCAGCACGTGGTCACGGTCAGAGACGCTGTCCAGGCTGTTGCGGGTGGCGGAAGCAAAGCCCAGCCAGCCTGCCAGCTGCTCGCGGTCGATTTCATATGCGGTACCGGCCAGCGCGCCGCTGCCCAGCGGGCTCACGTCCAGACGCGTTAGGGTATCCTGCAACCGGCTTTCATCACGCGCCAGCATCTCAACGTAGGCCAGACACCAGTGCGCGAACGTCACCGGCTGCGCGCGTTGCAGGTGGGTATAACCCGGCATCACCGCGTCCTGGTTGTTCTGCGCGGTTTCCACCAGCGCGCCCTGCAACTGACGATTTGCCGCCAGCAGTTCGCCTATGGTCTCTTTGCACCACAGCTTCAGGTCGGTCGCAACCTGGTCATTACGGCTACGGCCGGTATGCAGTTTTTTACCCAGCTGGCCGACTTTGTCGATGAGTTTACCTTCCACCCAGCTGTGAATATCTTCGGCATCGCTCTGGAGGATTTGCTGCGGATCCAGGCGCACCTCTTCCAGCAGGTTGTTCAGCGCCTCTTCCAGCTGCTGCTGTTCGTCTGCGGTCAGCACGCCAACGGTCACCAGCGCTTTGGACCAGGCCACAGAGCCGACGATATCCTGTTCGGCCAGGCGGTAGTCGAAGCGCAAAGAGTCATTGAACTGTTTGAACCGCTGATCCGCTGCCTGTGTAAAACGCCCACCCCAAAGTGCCATAACGAATTTCCTTAATGATGATATTTTTGCCCGGTGGCGCTGCGCTTACCGGGCCTACAAAATTCACGTAGGCCGGATAAGCGAAGCGCCATCCGGCACAGAATCTTAAGCCAGAATACGCGTACCAATCGGCGTGCCGTTAAACAGCGCCGGAAGCTGCTCCGCATGGCGCCAGGAGGCGATATCCACCGGGCGACCCAGCGTGCGCGCCGCATCCAGCGCCGCATTCACCTTAACGATCATGCCGTCGGTAATAATGCCCTGATCGATCAGCTGCTCGGCTTTTGCGGCGGTCATTTCCGCAATACGCTGGCCTTTGCCGTCCAGAATGCCGCTCACGTCGGAGAGCAGGATCAGGTCAGCGCCCAGCGTGGCCGCCAGGGCGGTTGCCGCCTGGTCCGCGTTGACGTTCATCAGCTCGCCCGCTTCGGTCACGCCGATAGAGCTCACTACCGGCAGAAAACCGCCTTCCAGCAGGGTGTTAATCAGCTTAGGCGAACCTGGCTGCGCCAGTCCAACATGGCCGAGCTCTTCGTCAAGCTGGGTCACTTTTACGCTGTCACCGTCGCCCAGGTAGAGGCCAACGGAGGCGATATGGTGTTTCTTCGCCCATGCCAGCAGCGTTTTGTTCGCCGTGCCCGCCAGCGCGCCGGTAATGATATCAATCTGGTCAGCAGGGGTGACGCGCAGGCCATTTTTCTTTTTCACCGGCAGATTCAGCCCTTTCATCAGCTCATCCACCACGCAGCCGCCGCCGTGCACAATCACCAGCGGACGCTGGTGCGATTCGCGATAGTTCACCAGCGCGGTAAACAGGCGCTCCAGCGCTTCTTCGCTGTCCAGCAGCACACCACCGAGTTTGATAATTAATGGGTTCATCATCACACCTTAAATAAGAGCCTGCGTTTCAGGGAAGCCGAAACGAATATTTGCACACTGCATTGCCTGCGCGGCAGCGCCTTTCAGTAAGTTATCTTCTGCGGCGACCACAATCAGATGTTCGCCCTGTACGGCAAAGCCAATGTCGCAGAACGGCAGGCCAACCACGTTTTTCAATGCCGGCACGCCTTTGTCGTACAGACGCACCAGCGGTTTATCCGCGTATGCCTGCGTGAAGGCCTCGCTCACCTGCGCCTGGGTCACGCCCGGCTTCAGGCGGCAGGTAATGGTTTCGAGGATCCCGCGCGGGAAACTGCCGAGGTGCGGGGTGAAGATCACCTCCGCGCCCAGATGCGTGGTGATTTCAGGGTGATGACGGTGATTGAACACGCCATACGGCTGAAGGCTCACTTCGCAGAAGCTGTTGGAGATAGCGGCCTTGCGCCCTGCTCCGCTCACGCCGCTGGTGGCGTTGATCACCGGCCACTGGTGCAGATCCAGCAGACCGGCGTCGATCAATGGCTTCAGGGAGAGCTGCGCCGCCGTCGGGTAGCAGCCCGGCACGGCAATCAGGTTCGCTTCTTTCAGTTTATCGGCGCTCCACTCCGCCAGGCCGTAGACCGCTTTTTCAAGCAGATCCGGATGCTGATGGGTGAAACCGTAATATTTTTCGTAGAACGCGCTGTCGTTTACGCGAAACGCGCCGGAGAGGTCAAAGACCACGCAGCCGGCCGCTAAAAATTGCGGTGCCAGGTCGTGGCTGACTTCATGCGCCGTGGCTAAAAACACCACGTCAACGCCATCGGTGAACTCGCTGATGTCGGACATCGGCTGCAACGGCAGATCGACAATGCCTTTAAGCTGCGGATGCAAATCAGAAATTAACTTTCCGGCATCATTGCTTTGCGCTGACACGGTCAAAGCGGTTATGGTCATATGAGGGTGGCGATTTACGTAGCTTACAAGCTCTGCGCCCGCATAACCGCTAGCGCCTACAATCAGCGTATTCAACATCGGGTTCCTTTATGCTCAACGTTAATGTATTTTTATTCACATTTATTGCATGAATATTGATACTATCACGACCTAAGGTGTGTCAACAATGAAAATGAACTTACCGCCATTTATCGAGATTTACCGCGCCCTGATTGCCACACCCTCCATCAGCGCGACGGAAGAAGCGCTGGACCAGAGCAATGAGTCTTTAATCAATCTGCTGGCGGGTTGGTTTAGCGATCTTGGGTTTAACGTTGAGGTTCAGCCCGTCCCCGGAACACGCCACAAATTTAACCTGCTCGCCAGTACCGGAACCGGTGCGGGCGGCCTGCTGCTGGCCGGTCATACCGACACCGTGCCGTTTGACGATGGCCGCTGGACGCGGGATCCGTTCACGCTGACCGAACACGACAACAAGCTCTACGGTCTCGGCACGGCGGACATGAAAGGCTTCTTCGCCTTTATCCTCGACGCGCTGCGTGACGTGGACGTGACAACCCTGAAAAAGCCGCTCTACATTCTGGCGACCGCCGATGAAGAGACCAGCATGGCGGGTGCACGTTATTTCTCTGAAAACACAGCGATTCGCCCGGACTGCGCGATCATCGGCGAGCCCACCTCTCTGCAACCGATTCGTGCGCACAAAGGGCATATTTCTACCGCGGTGCGCGTGCTGGGCCAGTCCGGCCACTCCAGCGATCCGGCGCGCGGCGTGAACGCCATTGAGCTGATGCACGACGCCATTGGCCGCATCATGACCCTGCGCGACGATTTGAAAGAGCGTTATCACTACGAAGCGTTTACCGTGCCTTATCCAACGCTGAACCTCGGTAGCCTGCACGGCGGCGATGCGTCCAACCGTATCTGTGCCTGCTGCGAACTGCATATGGATATTCGTCCGCTGCCGGGCATGACGCTGAGCGATCTGGATGGCCTGCTGAACGAAGCGCTGGCTCCGGTCAGCGAGCGCTGGCCGGGTCGCCTGACGGTCTCTGAACTGCATCCGCCGATTCCAGGCTACGAATGCCCGCCAGACCATCAGCTGGTTCAGGTCGTGGAAAAACTGCTCGGCGAGAAAACCGACGTGGTGAACTACTGCACCGAAGCGCCGTTTATTCAGACCCTGTGCCCAACGCTGGTTCTTGGTCCTGGCTCCATTAACCAGGCCCATCAGCCGGATGAGTATCTGGAAACCCGCTTCATCAAGCCCACCCGCGAACTGATTACTCAGGTTGTGCATCATTTCTGCTGGCATTAATGACGCTTCCCCTCTCCCTGGAGAGGGGAAAATCCCGCGATCTCCGTCACATTCCCATAAGCATCTCTTATCTGACGCAATGCGAATTAAATTTCGTAAATTGCCCGCATTTATTCGTTTGCTGAACCGTTTTCGCAGCAATTGACGACGGGGGTTTTACGTGGCTTTATAAAGGGAGATGACAAAATAATGTCCAGAAGATTTTCGCCTGGGCATAAACAAAAATGATGGGGTGACTGGGTTTTTATGAACGAACAATATTCCGCGTTGCGTAGTAATGTCAGCATGCTCGGCAAAGTGCTTGGAGATACCATCAAAGACGCATTAGGGGAGAACATCCTCGACCGCGTTGAAACCATCCGCAAGCTGTCCAAATCTTCCCGCGCCGGTAACGAGGCCAGTCGTCAGGAGCTGCTCACCACCTTGCAGAACCTCTCTAACGATGAGCTGCTGCCCGTTGCCCGCGCCTTTAGCCAGTTCCTGAACCTGGCAAACACCGCTGAGCAATATCACAGCATTTCGCCAAAAGGCGAAGCGGCCAGCAACCCGGAAGTCATTGCCCGCACCCTTCGTAAACTCAAAGACCAGCCCGACCTCAACGAAGCGACCATCAAAAACGCGGTGGAATCCCTTTCGCTGGAGCTGGTTCTGACCGCTCACCCAACCGAAATCACCCGTCGTACGCTGATCCACAAAATGGTGGAAGTGAACAACTGCCTGAAGCAGCTGGATAACAAAGACATTGCCGACTACGAACGTAACCAGCTGATGCGCCGTCTGCGCCAGCTGATTGCCCAGTCCTGGCACACCGATGAAATTCGTAAGCATCGCCCAAGCCCGGTCGACGAAGCCAAATGGGGCTTTGCGGTGGTGGAAAACAGCCTTTGGGAAGGGGTGCCTAACTACCTGCGCGAGCTGAACGAACAGTTGGAAGAGAACCTCGGCTATCGCCTGCCGGTAGACTTTGTGCCGGTGCGCTTTACCTCCTGGATGGGCGGTGACCGCGACGGCAACCCGAACGTGACGGCGGAAATCACCCGTCACGTCCTGCTGCTGAGCCGCTGGAAAGCGACCGACCTGTTCCTGAAAGATATTCAGGTGCTGATCTCCGAGCTGTCGATGGTAGAAGCAACGCCGGAACTGCGTGCGCTGGCCGGTGAAGAAGGTGCCAGCGAGCCGTACCGTTTCCTGATGAAAAAACTGCGCGGTCAGCTGCTTGCAACTCAGGCCTGGCTGGAAGCGCGCCTGAAAGGCCAGCGCCTGCCAAAGCCAGAAGGTCTGCTGAGCCAGAACGAACAGCTCTGGGAACCGCTGTATGCCTGTTATAAATCGCTCCAGGCCTGCGGAATGGGCATTATTGCGAATGGCGAACTGCTCGATACCCTGCGCCGCGTGAAGTGTTTCGGCGTACCGCTGGTGCGTATCGACGTGCGTCAGGAAAGTACCCGCCATACCGAAGCGCTGGGCGAACTGACCCGTTATCTCGGCATCGGCGACTATGAAAGCTGGTCAGAAGCCGACAAGCAGGCGTTCCTGATCCGCGAGCTGAACTCCAAGCGCCCTCTGCTGCCGCGCAACTGGGAGCCAAGCAATGATACCCGCGAAGTGCTCAACACCTGTAAA
The DNA here is from genome assembly GCF_014895905.1 of Enterobacter cloacae complex sp. P15RS. NCBI lineage: Bacteria > Pseudomonadati > Pseudomonadota > Gammaproteobacteria > Enterobacterales > Enterobacteriaceae > Enterobacter > Enterobacter cloacae complex sp. P15RS. The sequence continues at coordinate 14,445 of NZ_JADBQL010000010.1, forward strand.
GCGATCGTGGATGCGCCGAAAGGATCGGTGGCCGCCTATGTGATCTCCATGGCGAAAACCCCGTCCGACGTGCTGGGCGTTCACCTTCTGCTGAAAGAAGCGGGCATCGACTACGCTCTGCCTGTCGCGCCGCTGTTTGAGACCCTCGACGACCTGAACAACGCCAACGACGTGATGACCCAGCTGCTTAACATCGACTGGTATCGCGGCTTTATTCAGGGCAAACAGATGGTGATGATTGGCTATTCCGACTCCGCGAAAGATGCGGGCGTGATGGCGGCGTCCTGGGCTCAGTATCAGGCGCAGGATGCACTGATCAAAACCTGCGAGAAAGCCGGTATTGAGCTGACCCTGTTCCACGGTCGCGGCGGCTCCATTGGCCGCGGTGGCGCACCTGCTCACGCGGCGCTGCTCTCTCAACCACCGGGAAGCCTGAAAGGCGGCCTGCGCGTGACCGAGCAGGGCGAGATGATCCGCTTCAAGTACGGCCTGCCGGAAGTGACCATCAGCAGCCTGTCGCTCTATACCAGTGCGATCCTGGAAGCGAACCTGCTACCGCCGCCGGAGCCAAAAGAGTCCTGGTGTCGCATCATGGACGAGCTGTCAGACATCTCCTGCGACCTGTACCGCGGCTACGTGCGTGAAAACAAAGACTTCGTGCCTTACTTCCGTTCAGCAACGCCTGAGCAGGAGCTGGGTAAACTGCCGCTGGGTTCGCGTCCGGCCAAGCGTCGCCCGACCGGCGGCGTCGAGTCCCTGCGCGCCATTCCGTGGATCTTCGCCTGGACGCAAAACCGCTTAATGCTGCCCGCCTGGCTGGGTGCCGGTGCGGCGCTGCAAAAAGTGGTGGAAGACGGTAAGCAGAGCGAGCTGGAAACCATGTGCCGCGACTGGCCGTTCTTCTCCACCCGTCTGGGCATGCTGGAGATGGTCTTCTCGAAAGCCGACCTGTGGCTGGCGGAATACTACGATCAGCGCCTGGTGAAACCAGAACTGTGGACGCTGGGTAAAGAGCTGCGCGAGCTGCTGGAAGGCGACATCAAGGTAGTGCTGGATATCGCCAACGATTCCCATCTGATGGAAGACCTGCCGTGGATCGCCGAATCAATCCAGTTGCGTAATATCTACACCGACCCGCTGAACGTTTTACAGGCTGAACTGCTGCACCGTTCCCGCCTGGCGGAAGAGGAAGGTAAAGAGCCGGATCCGCGCGTTGAACAGGCGCTGATGGTGACGATTGCCGGCGTTGCGGCGGGTATGCGTAACACCGGTTAATGCTTAATGCCCGGCAGCGCTAAGCCTGCCGGGCACATCTCGATCTTTCCTCTTCCCTACCGCCCGTAAGGCAATCACGCTTCCCTTAGACATAGCGCAACAAATGTCCGGCACGCCGGGAGTAGAGTCACTCTCAGAGCCGTTCGAACAGGACAGGATTTACCTCAAACACTAAGGGAGTAATGTTATGGACCGTATTATTCAATCCCCGGGAAAATACATCCAGGGTGCTGATGTGCTCACCCGTCTCGGCGACTATCTGAAGCCGCTGGCAGCCCGCTGGCTGGTGGTGGGCGATAAGTTTGTGCTGGGTTTTGCTGAAGAAACCCTGCGCCAGAGCTTCAAACAAGCCGATCTCCACGCCGAAATTGCGCCGTTTGGCGGCGAATGTTCGCAAAATGAAATCGATCGTCTGAAAAAACTGGCCGACAGCGCCGACTGTCCGGCAGTGCTGGGTATCGGCGGCGGTAAAACGCTGGATACTGCCAAAGCGCTTGCGCACTTTATGAGCGTTCCGGTTGCCGTTGCCCCGACCATCGCCTCCACCGATGCGCCGTGCAGCGCCCTGTCCGTGATTTACACCGACAGCGGCGAGTTTGAGCGTTATCTGATGCTGCCGCACAACCCGAACATGGTGATTGTCGACACCAAAGTGGTGGCGGGTGCACCGGCTCGCCTGCTCGCCGCCGGGATTGGCGACGCGCTGGCAACCTGGTTTGAAGCGCGTGCCTGCTCGCGCAGTGGCGCCACGACCATGGCGGGCGGCAAGTGCACGCAGGCGGCGCTAGCGCTGGCAGAGCTGTGCTACAACACACTGGTTGAAGAGGGTGAGAAGGCGATGCTGGCGGCAGAGCAGCACGTGGTGACGCCCGCGCTGGAACGCATTATCGAAGCCAACACCTATCTCAGCGGCGTGGGTTTTGAAAGCGGCGGTCTGGCGGCGGCGCACGCCATTCACAACGGCATGACGGCGGTACCGGATGCACATCATTTTTACCACGGTGAAAAGGTCGCGTTCGGCACGCTGACGCAGCTGGTTCTGGAGAACGCGCCGGTTGAAGAAATAGAGACCGTCGCCGCGCTTTGCCACAGCGTTGGGCTGCCGATCACCCTGGCGCAGCTAAACATCAAAGAGGATATCCCGGCCAAAATGCGGCTGATTGCGGAAGCGTCCTGTGCCGAAGGGGAAACCATCCACAACATGCCTGGCGGCGTAACGGCGGATCAGGTGTATGCGGCGCTGCTGGTTGCGGACCAGTACGGACAGCGATTCCTCCAGGAGTGGGAGTAATAAAAAAGCCGGGTAGCGCTGCGCTTACCCGGCTTACATGGCACTTTAATTTGTAGGCCGGGTAAGGCGTAGCCGCCACCCGGCACAAGGGTTACTTCACGTCAAAGCGGTCCAAATCCATCACTCGCGCCCATGCGGCAACGAAATCACGAACGAACTTCTCGTGTGCATCGCTGCTGGCGTAAACCTCGGCCAGCGCGCGCAGGACGGCGTTTGAACCGAAGACCAGGTCAGCGCGGGTGGCGGTGTATTTCACCTCGCCGCTGGCGCGATCGCTCCCGGCAAACAGTTCGTTTGAGTCGTCGGTCGCTTTCCACTGGGTGTTCATATCCAGCAGGTTCACGAAGAAATCGTTGCTCAGCACGCCCTCGCGGTTAGTGAACACGCCATTCTTGCTGCCGTCGAAGTTTGCACCCAGTACGCGCAGGCCGCCGATCAGCACCGTCAGCTCCGGCGCGGTCAGGGTCAGCTGCTGGGCTTTGTCGATCAGCAGCGACTCGGTGGTAGATACATCCACCTGTGCGCGATAGTTACGGAAACCGTCGGCAATCGGCTCGAGCAGGTTAAACATCTCGATATCCGTCTGGTCCTGACGCGCGTCCACGCGGCCCGGGGTGAACGGCACATTGACGTAAACGCCTGCGGCTTTCGCTGCCTGCTCAACGCCCACCACACCCGCCAGCACGATGATATCCGCAAGTGACGCTTTGTTGGTGGTGCGCTGGATCGCTTCCAGCGCCGGCAGCGCGCGAACCGCCGCGGCGTTAACGTCCCAGTCGCGCTGAGGCGCCAGCGCCAGACGTGCACCGTTGGCGCCGCCACGCTTGTCGCCGCCGCGGAAGGTGGATGCCGACGCCCAGGCCACGGAAACCAGCTCGCTCACGGAGAGTCCCGAGGCCGCGATTTCCGCTTTCAGGCTTTCGATATCTTCCTGCGTCGGATGGAACACCGGCTGAGGCAGCGGATCCTGCCAAATCAGATCTTCCTTCGGCACTTCCGGACCAATGTACCGCGCTTTTGGCCCCATATCGCGGTGGGTCAGCTTGAACCAGGCGCGCGCAAAGGCTTCATTGAAGGCCTGCGGATCGTTCAGGAAGCGACGGGAAATTTTTTCGAATTCCGGGTCAAAACGCAGCGTCAGGTCGGTGACCAGCATGGTTGGCTTGCGTTTTTTCGACGGGTCGAACGGGTCAGGCATGATCTCTGGCGCATCCACGGCTTCAAACTGAATCGCGCCCGCCGGGCTGCGGGTCTGCACCCATTCGTACTTGAACAGGTTCTCGAAGAAGTAGTTGCTCCACTGGGTCGGGGTTTGCGACCAAATGACTTCCAGCCCGGAGGTAATGGCGTCAGCGCCAATTCCGGTGCCGTGGGTGCTGGTCCAGCCTAAGCCCTGCGCTTCAATCGGCGACGCTTCCGGGTCTGTGCCCACGTGCGTGGCTTCCCCTGCGCCGTGCGTTTTACCGAGCGTATGGCCGCCGGCAATCAGCGCGACGGTCTCTTCGTCGTTCATGCCCATGTTGCCAAAGGTGGCGCGGATTGCCGCCGCCGCGGACAACGGTTCACCGCTGGCGTTTGGCCCTTCCGGGTTAACGTAAATCAGGCCCATTTCAGTGGCCGCCAGCGGGCGCTTCGCCAGCGCTTCCGGGTCACGGTGGGTCAGCCAGGCTTTTTCATCGCCCCAGTTCACGTCCAGATCCGGTTCCCAGACGTCTTCACGCCCGGCACCAAAACCAAAGGTGCGGAAGCCGGAGTTCTCCAGCGCCACGTTACCCGCGAGGATAAACAGGTCGGCCCAGGAGATTTTTTGTCCGTATTTTTGCTTGATTGGCCACAGCAGGCGGCGCGCCTTGTCCAGGCTGACGTTATCCGGCCAGGAGTTCAGGGGCGCGAAGCGCTGCTGACCGCGACCTGCGCCGCCGCGACCGTCCACGGAGCGATAGGTGCCCGCGCCGTGCCAGGCCATACGGATAAACAGGCCCGCATAGCTGCCCCAGTCGGCAGGCCACCACGGCTGAGAATCGGTTAACAGGGCCTTGAGGTCGCCCTTAAGGGCAGAATAGTCGAGCTTGCTGAATTCTTTGCGGTAGTCGAAGTCTTCACCCAGTGGGTTTGAACGGCTGGAGTGTTGATTAAGTAGATCGATGCGGAGTTGTTTAGGCCACCACTCTTTGCTGCTGGTACCTGCACCCGCGCTATGATCGACGCCGCCCTGATGGAACGGACATTTGCCGGCGGATGCCGCGTTATTGGTCTCGTCTGACATGCTCATCGCTATGCTCCCTTTACAGTGTTACCGTTACGATATACACCACTAGCGATAAGAGATAGTTGAATTAATCCACAGATTCGATAGTTAATACCTTTTAACTATCGGTTCGATTAAAAATCCCTCATCTTTGTGAGGGATTTTGCTTTACAGGGCAGGACGAACGCCCAGCGTGTGGCAAATGGCGTAACTCATTTCCGCGCGGTTCAGCGTGTAGAAGTGGAAATCCTTCACCCCTTCGCGACTCAAGATCTTCACCATGTCCATGGCGATATTGGCGCCCACCAGCTTGCGGGTTTCCGGATCGTCGTCCAGCCCTTCGTACATTTTGGACATCCACAGCGGAATGCGCACGTTGGTCATATCGGCGAACTTCTTCGCCTGTTTGAAGTTCGAAACCGGCAAAATGCCCGGAATGATTTCAACATCAATACCCGCCGAGACGCAGCGGTCACGAAAGCGCAGGTAGCTTTCCACGTCAAAGAAGAACTGAGTAATCGCGCGGTTGGCACCGGCCTCCACTTTACGCTTCAGGTTAAGCAGGTCTGCCTGGGCGCTTTTCGCTTCCGGGTGTACTTCAGGATACGCCGCAACGGAAATATCGAAGTCCGCCACCTCTTTCAGCAGCCCGACCAGATCGGCGGCAAACATCTCTGGCTTACCGCTGCCCGGCGGAAGGTCACCGCGCAGGGCCACAATGTGGCGAATGCCATTATTCCAGTAGTCCTGAGCGATGGCGCGCAGCTCGTCGCGGGTGGCGTCGATACAGGTCAGGTGCGGCGCCGCTTCCAGGCCGGTTCGGTCTTTAATGCCCTTAATGATGCTGTGCGTGCGGTCACGCTCGCCGGAGTTGGCACCGTAGGTTACGGAAACAAACTTCGGTTTAAGACTGCTCAGGCGATCGATAGAGCTCCACAGGGTTTGCTCCATTTCACTGGTGCGCGGCGGGAAAAATTCAAAAGAGACGTTAATCTGGCCGTTAACTTCTGCCAGGCTCTGATTCAGGGCTTCCCGCTGGTTGGCGTGAAAAAAGCTCATACCTTACCTCTACCTTTCGCGTGTCGTTGTTTATTGTGCTGTGAACTTCTATACGTTTAGACGTCCAGATGTAAAAATGACGGAAAAGCGGAGTGGCGTCAACTGAAATAATCAACAATAACGGTGAGGATTGCTCAGGGAAGATGAGGGGCGTTCATGATGGGGGTGAGTGCGGTCTGCCGCCCTCACCCTAACCCTCTCCCACGGGGAGAGGGAACAAGCGAGATTACAGCAGCTTAGCCAGACGGTTGATGTCAGACTGGATTGCCCCGGCGGTGACATCGCGTCCCGCGCCCGGGCCACGGATCACCAGCGGGTTATCGCGGTACCAGCGGCTTTCAATGGCGAAGACGTTATCACACGGCAGCAGAGCGGCCAGCGGATGCTCAGGACGCACCGCCTCCACGCCCACGCGCGCTTTACCGTTCGCCTCGAAACGTGCCACGTAGCGCAGTACCAGGCCCATCTCGTTTGCCGCTTCCAGACGCTGCACCATCTGCTCGTTCAGCTCGTCGCCGTTCTCGAAGAAGTGATCAACGGACCCTTCCTCGCAGCCCGCAGGCACCAGCGACTCAACGCGCACTTGACCCGGCTCAATGTCGTAGCCCGCTTCACGCGCCAGGATCACCAGCTTGCGCATCACGTCTTTACCGGCAAGGTCAACGCGCGGATCCGGCTCGGTTAAGCCCTGCTGCCACGCCTGATCCACCAGGTCGGTGAACGGAACGGTGCCATCAAACTGCAAAAACAGCCAGGAGAGCGTGCCGGAGAAGATGCCGCTCAGCGCCAGAATGCTGTCGCCGCTTTCAATCAGATCACGCACGGTATGGTTAACCGGCAGACCTGCACCAACGGTGGCGTTGTAAAGCCAGTGACGGCCCGTTTTTTCAAACGCGTCGTGGATCTGGCGATATTTATCGGTGCTGCTCGCTCCCGCCAGCTTGTTGGCGCTGATGACGTGGAAACCGTGGCTGGCGAAATCCAGATACTGATCGGCCAGCTGTTCGCTGGCGGTAACGTCCAGCACCACCAGATCGTCATACGGGTGCGCGCGCATCCACAGGAACAGCGACTCTTCATCCTGCTCAACGGCTTCATCGTTAAAGAAGGCCAGCGCCCGGCTGGCGTCCAGCCCTTCGTAGTTCAGCAGGCTGCGGCGGCTGTCCACCACGCCCGCAAGAATAAATTCGAATCCGGTACGCGCCGAAAGCGTCACCTGCTCACGAGCGAACAGCTCCAGCCAGCGGGAACCGATGTTGCCCTTACCAAACAGCACCAGGCCGATGCGTTTCTCCGCACGGAACAAAGAGGTGTGCAGACCCTGAATCAGACTTTCAGTTGGCCCTTTACGCAGCACGGCAACCAGGCTGATGCCCTCTTCCGACTGCCAGGTAAATTCAACCGGCTGGCCCTTCAGCTGCTGCCAGAAGCGGTGGCAGTGCAGCGGGTTACGGGTGACGCCCGCGCCCACCATCGCCACCAGCGCCAGCCCCTGACGCAGGCGAAGCTCGCCCGGCAGGCCCGCTTCATCAAGAATTTTTAATGCGCTGTCCACCACTTCGGCGGTATAGCAGAACTGCAACAGCTGGCGGTCATTATGCACGCCAACGGCCAGCGGGCGCACCTGCGCACGTTTCAGGATCGTGTCGATATCTTTATGCGCCAGCCTGAAGTCCTGGCCCGCAGGCACCTGGAACTCAATCAGGCAGATGTCATCGTGACTGGTGACAATACGCGCCCCCGTGCCGGAGGCCAGCACGCGCTCAATGCGGGTGGAACCCTGATCCGGCGTGTAGCTACAGCGTAGTTGCAGGTCAATGTCGCTGCCGGAAACCGGCTGTAGCGTGCGCGCATGCAGCACCGGGGCCGCCAGACGCGCCAGCTCGCTCGCTTCGTCGAGACGTAGCAGCGGCAGCAGGCAGGCATCTTTGACTTTGCGCGGATCCGCGCTGTACACACCCGCGACATCGCTCCAGATGGTGACGCGGGATACGCCCGCCAGGGCACCGATCTGCGTTGCCGAGTAGTCAGAGCCGTTACGGCCCAGCAGTACGGTTTCGCCCGCGTTGCTGCGGCTGATAAAGCCGGTGACGACAATACGTTTCCCGGGATGTTGCACCAGCAGCTGTTGCAGCAGCGGGTAGGACAGCCCTTCGTCCACCTGCGGCTGTGCAGCGCGTTCCGCGCGCAGGAAATCACGCGCGTCGAGCCAGGCGGCGTCCACGCCGAGATGTTGCAGCACGGCGGCCATCAGGCGCGCGGACCACACTTCACCGTGACCCACCACTTCGGCATACACCGCATCGGTGATCCCGCTGTCCAGCAGGGCCGCCAGACGCTCAAGGTCGTGCGTGAAGGCGCTAATCAGCCCGTCCGCCACGTCCGCAGGCAGCAGGCCGGCAATCAGCTCGCTCTGGTAACGACGTAAAGACTGTTGCACCTGATGCGCAGAGAGGCGATCGGTCTGACTCAGTTTCAGCCAGCTGATCAACTGGTTGGTGGTGCTGCCCGCCGCTGAGACAACCATCATGTCCCCCGGCTGTGAATACTCGGTCATGATCCCTGCGACACGCAGGTAACATTTCACATCAGCAAGACTACTACCACCAAACTTGTGCAGCTGACGACCCTTCGCCCCTGCCTGCGCTATCACACTCATGATTACCCCTTGGCTGCGACCCGGAAGCCATTTTCCAGGTCGGCAATTAAATCTTCAGAATCTTCAATACCGGTCGAGATACGCAGCAGCGTCTCGGAAATCCCGGCGGCGGCACGTGCTTCCGGTGCCATACCTGCGTGCGTCATGGTTGCGGCGTGGGAGATCAAGCTCTCAACTCCCCCTAAGGATTCCGCCAGCGTAAACAATGACAGCCCGCTCAGGAAGCGACGCAGCGTTTGCTCGTCACCATCCAGTTCAAAACTTAACATCGCGCCAAATCCCTTCTGCTGGCGCGCGGCGATCTCGTGCCCCTGGTTTTCCGGCAGCGACGGGTGATAAAGCTTCTTCACCAGCGGCTGGGTTTGCAGGAAATCCACGATCGCCTGGGCATTACGCTGCGCCACGTCCATACGCGGCGACAGCGTGCGGATGCCGCGCAACAGCAAGTAGCTGTCGAACGCGCCCGCGGTGACGCCGATGTTATTGGCCCACCATGCCAGTTCCGTGACAACGTCGGGATCTTTTGCAATCACCACGCCCGCCACCACGTCAGAATGGCCGTTCAGATATTTAGTGCATGAATGCAACACCAGATCGGCACCCAGTGCCAGTGGGTTCTGAAGGGCCGGACTGAGGAACGTATTATCCACTACACTTATCGCTCCCGCATCCCTTGCGAGCTGACAAATTTTCGCAATGTCGACAACGCGCAACAATGGATTGCTTGGACTTTCCACCAGAACGAGCTTCGGCTGCTCGGCAAGCGCCTGTTTCAGCGCCTGTTCGTCGTTTTGATCGACAAACAGCACGCGGTAGCAGCCACGCTTTGCCAGGCTGTCAAACAGACGATAGCTGCCGCCGTAACAGTCGTGCGGTGCTACAAGCAGATCGCCAGGCTTCAGGAACACCGTGGTCACCAGGTGAATAGCAGACATGCCGGTATTGGTTAATACCGCACCCGCGCCGCCTTCCAGTTCCGCCAGCGCGCGCTGAGTGACGTCACGCGTAGGATTGCCGCGACGCGAGTAATCATGCGCGCGGGGTTCATTAAATCCGGTGAAATTGTAGGTACTGGAGAGATGAATCGGCGGGACAACGCAGCCGTACTGCTCGTCATCATTCAATCCGCTACGCACTGCGATGGTGGCCTGTTTACGCGTCATGGTGAGGGCTTCCTGGCGAATGAGGTGAAAAGTCAGCCACCAGAGTAAACATTGAAAGTATGGACGTCAATACATCTGGACATCTAAACTTCTTTGCGTATAGATTGAGCAATGCGCAAATAGCCGTTAAAATTATATGCTTTAGGGCACGCTACAGCGGCAATATCCGTGCCTCGGTATCGTCTCTACGGTAAACTACGCAAGATTACGGTTCAAAACCCGTCAGTTACCGGTTTTGCGCCTTTAGATTAATGACTGAGAGGATTAAAGGTATCTCATGGCTGAATGGAGCGGCGAATATATCAGCCCATACGCTGAGCACGGTAAGAAGAGTGAGCAAGTCAAGAAAATCACGGTTTCCATTCCTCTGAAGGTGTTGAAGATCCTCACCGATGAACGCACGCGTCGTCAGGTGAACAACCTGCGTCACGCCACCAACAGCGAACTGCTGTGCGAAGCGTTCCTGCATGCGTTTACCGGTCAACCGTTGCCAAACGATGAAGATCTGCGCAAAGAGCGCAGTGACGAAATTCCGGAAGAGGCGAAGGTGATCATGCGTGAGCTGGGCATCGACCCGGAGACGTGGGAATACTGAGAAGCGGATACAAAAAAGGCACCTTGCGGTGCCTTTTTTTCGGGAAACTTATTTAGCGCCCGGGATGCTGAAACGCTTGTTGAAGCGGTCAACACGGCCACCGGTTGCAACATCACGCTGCTTACCAGTGTAGAACGGGTGGCATTTGCCGCACACGTCCAGGTTCAGATCGTGACCCACGGTGGAGCGGATCTGGATAGAGTTACCGCAAGAGCAGTTTGCAGTAATCATTTCGTATTTCGGGTGAATATCTTTTTTCATGGGAGAACCTCAGTTAAGGCCGCGTCGCTCTTCCAGCCCTAACGCCAGACACCACGCGATGTTGAATGTAAGTTCTTTGGCGTAAAATACACCAAAGGCGGCGAATCATACAGAATTTGACCAACGTATGCAAACTGATCCGCACGCCGCTTTCACTAATGTGTATACTAACGCGCCACTTTTCAAGTCAGGAAGATTCGATGCCCGTCGCTCACGTTGCCCTGCCCGTTCCGCTTCCCCGTACCTTTGACTACCTGCTGCCCGACAGCATGAGCGCCAAAGCGGGCTGTCGCGTGACCGTGCCGTTTGGCAAACAGCAGCGCGTCGGGATCGTAGTGTCCATCAGCGATAAAAGCGAACTGCCCCTTAACGAGCTGAAATCGGTCGTTGAGGTGCTGGACGATGAACCGGTTTACTCTTCCAGCACCTGGCGGCTGCTGCTGTGGGCGGCGGATTACTATCACCATCCGGTTGGCGACGTCCTGTTTCACGCCCTGCCCATCATGCTGCGTCAGGGCAAGCGCGCCAGCCATGCGCCCATGTGGTACTGGTTTGCCACCGAACAGGGTCAGGCGGTCGACATTAATAGCCTGAAGCGCTCGCAGAAACAGCAGCAGGCGCTGGCCGCGCTGCGTCAGGGAAAAATCTGGCGCCATCAGGTCGACGAGCTTGAGGTGAGCGAAACCGCGTTACAGGCATTAAGGAAGAAAGGGCTGAGCGAGCTGGCCAGCGAAGCACCTGCCCTGCACGACTGGCGCGACGGCTTTTCCGTGTCGGGCGATCGCCTGCGTCTGAATACCGAACAGGCCACCGCCGTGGGCGCGATTCACAGCGCCGCCGATCGTTTCTCCGCCTGGCTGCTGGCGGGCGTCACCGGCTCCGGTAAAACCGAAGTTTATCTGAGCGTGCTGGAAAACGTGCTCGCGCAGGGGAAACAGGCGCTGGTGATGGTGCCGGAGATCGGCCTGACGCCGCAAACCATCGCCCGCTTCCGTGAACGCTTTAACGCGCCCGTTGAGGTGCTGCACTCCGGCCTGAACGACAGCGAGCGCCTCAGCGCCTGGCTGAAGGCGAAAAATGGCGAAGCGGCGATTGTTATCGGTACCCGTTCCTCGCTGTTTACGCCGTTTAAAAACCTCGGCGTTATCGTGATCGATGAAGAGCACGACAGCTCCTATAAACAGCAGGAAGGCTGGCGCTATCACGCCCGCGATCTGGCGGTCTACCGCGCGCACAGCGAGCAAATCCCCATTATTCTCGGGTCCGCTACGCCTGCGCTCGAAACGCTGCACAACGTGCGCCAGCGTAAATACCATATGCTGCGCCTGACGCGCCGCGCGGGGAATGCCCGCCCGGCCATCCAGCACGTGCTGGATCTGAAAGGCCAGCAGGTGCAGGCCGGCTTAGCGCCTGCACTGATTTCCCGCATGCGCCAGCATTTGCAGGCGGGCAACCAGGTGATCCTGTTTCTGAACCGCCGCGGCTTCGCGCCTGCGCTGCTGTGCCACGACTGCGGCTGGATTGCAGAGTGCCCGCGCTGCGATCACTACTACACCTTCCACCAGGCCCAGCGCCACCTGCGCTGCCACCACTGCGACAGCCAGCGTCCGGTGCCGCGCCAGTGCCCGTCGTGCGGCTCAACGCACATCGTGCCGGTCGGTCTGGGCACGGAACAGCTTGAACAGGCGCTCGCGCCCTTCTTCCCGGACGTGCCTATTTCCCGTATCGACCGGGATACCACCAGCCGTAAAGGGGCGCTGGAGCAGCAGCTGGCGGAAGTGCATCGCGGCGGGGCGCGCATCCTGATTGGCACTCAGATGCTGGCGAAAGGGCACCACTTCCCGGACGTGACGCTGGTTGCCCTGCTGGACGTCGACGGCGCGCTGTTCTCGGCAGATTTCCGCTCCGCCGAGCGTTTCGCCCAGCTTTATACCCAGGTTGCCGGGCGCGCCGGACGCGCGGGTAAACAGGGCGAGGTCGTACTGCAAACGCACCATCCTGAACATCCGCTGCTGCAAACCCTGCTGCATAAAGGCTATGACGCCTTCGCGGACCAGGCGCTGGCTGAACGCCAGACGATGCAGCTTCCCCCGTGGACCAGCCACGTCATCATCCGTGCGGAAGATCATAACAACCAGCAGGCGCCGCTATTCCTGCAACAGCTGAGAAACCTTCTGCAAGCCAGCCCGCTGGTGGATAATCAGCTGTGGATTTTAGGCCCGGTCCCCGCGCTCGCCCCGAAACGCGGGGGCCGTTTCCGCTGGCAACTCTTGCTTCAGCACCCTTCGCGTATCCGTTTACAGCAGATCGTCAGCGGCACGCTGGCGCTGATCAATACCCTGCCGGAAGCGCGAAAAGTGAAGTGGGTTCTGGACGTCGATCCGATTGAAGGCTGAATGCGGATCGAAAAATTTAACTCGCCTCACACTTTTTATGAAAATTCTGTAACCGATTCCATTAACTATCTGTAAAAATGGTGCTGTACGCAGTTCGGTGTTCAGGCGAGGAGAAGACGTTGAAGTCCAGGAAAGAGGTTGCCTCGGCGACCATGAAAGACGTTGCCGAGAAAGCACAAGTCTCAACAGCAACCGTGTCCCGCGCATTGATGAACCCTGACAAAGTCTCCCAGGCAACCCGAAACCGGGTTGAAAAGGCGGCGCTTGAGGTGGGTTATTTCCCGCAAGCCATGGGGCGCAACGTTAAACGCAATGAATCCCGCACCATCCTGGTGATCGTGCCGGACATCTGCGATCCCTTCTTCAGCGAAATCATTCGCGGCATTGAGGTTACCGCCGCCGCCCAGGGCTATCTGGTGCTGATTGGTGATTGTGCCCACCAGAACCAGCAGGAAAAAACGTTCATCGACCTGATCATCACCAAGCAGATTGACGGCATGCTGCTGCTTGGCTCGCGCCTGCCGTTTGATGCCAGCATCGAAGAACAGCGCAATCTACCGCCGATGGTCATGGCGAACGAGTTTGCGCCGGAGCTGGAGCTGCCGACCGTACATATCGACAACCTCACCGCCGCGTTCAACGCCGTGAACTATCTTCAGGAGTTGGGGCATAAGCGTATCGGGTGTATTGCCGGGCCAGAAGAGATGCCGCTGTGTCATTACCGGTTGCAGGGCTACGTTCAGGCGCTGCGCCGTACCGGGGCTATCGTCGATCCGCACTACATTGCGCGCGGTGATTTCACCTTTGAAGCGGGCGGGCAGGCGCTGGAAAAATTGCTGGCCTTGCCAGAACCGCCTACCGCGGTGTTCTGCCACAGCGACGTGATGGCGCTGGGCGCATTATCTTACGCCAAACGTCACGGCCTGCGCGTGCCGCAGGACCTGTCGATTATCGGCTTTGATAATATTTCGCTTTCGGAATTTTGCGATCCGCCGCTTTCAACCGTTGCACAACCGCGGTATGAGATTGGCCGGGAAGCGATGCTGCTTTTGCTGGATCAGCTGCACGGTCAAACAGTTAGCAGCGGGTCACGGCTACTGGATTGTGAGCTGATTGTGCGCGGCTCTACCCAGGCATTAACTTAAAGTAAATACCTTTCTACACCCTTATCTGGTCAAAGCCCCGTCGCTTAAGTAACATGGCGGGCTGACGAACGAATAAATACAGCGAAACGATAGTGGCACAACGAGATTATGTACGTCGCGGCCAGCCGGCACCTTCGCGACGCAAAAAGAGTAGTTCAAAAAGCAAGCAACGTAGCCTGTCTGCTGTCTCTCCAGCCATGGTCGCCATTGCTGCGGCCGTGCTGGTGGCCTTTATTGGCGGCCTCTACTTCATTACGCATCATAAAAAAGAAGAGTCTGAAGCCCTTCAGGGCAACAAGGTCGTCGGTAACGGCCTGCCTCCGAAGCCTGAAGAGCGCTGGCGCTACATAAAAGAGCTGGAAAGCCGTCAGCCTGGCGTACGTGCGCCTACCGAACCTTCTGCCGGGGGTGAAGTGAAGAATGCCGATCAGCTAACGGACGAACAGCGTCAGTTGCTCGCTCAGATGCAGGCAGACATGCGCCAGCAGCCTACGCAGCTGAACGAAGTGCCGTGGAACGAACAAACCCCGGCGCAGCGTCAGCAAACGTTGCAGCGCCAGCGTCAGGCTCAGCAGCAAACGCAGCAGCAGCAGCAGCAGCAGTGGACGCAAACGCAGCCGGTACAGCAGCCGCGCACTCAACCGCAGCAACAGACGCGTACCGTGCAAACGCAGCCTGTCCAGCAGCAGCCGAAAGCGCAGCCGCAGAAGCAAACGGCACAGCCGTATCAAGATCTGTTGCAGACGCCTGCGCATACCACTGCGCAACAGCCAAAAACGCAGCAGGCTGCCCCGGTCACCAAAGAGACCGAGGCGCCGAAGCAGACGGCGGAGAAAAAAGATGAACGCCGCTGGATGGTTCAGTGCGGCTCGTTTAAAGGCGCCGAGCAGGCCGAAACGGTGCGTGCTCAGCTGGCATTTGAAGGATTTGACTCACGCATTACCACCAATAACGGCTGGAATCGCGTGGTGATCGGCCCGGTCAAAGGCAAAGAAAACGCAGACGGCACCATTTCCCGTTTGAAAGTGGCTGGCCACACAAACTGCATTCGACTCGCCTCCGGGGGTTGAAACCCCCGAAATCCCCCCCATCTATCATTTAATTCAGCCCTGAGCACAGGCTCAGGGCTTCTGTTTCCCGAATCTGTAACCAGGGGGTCTGCTCGTGACAACAATAGTAAGTGTACGCCGTAACGGCCAGGTGGTAATTGCCGGTGATGGCCAGGCCACGCTGGGTAATACCGTCATGAAAGGCAACGTGAAGAAAGTCCGTCGTCTTTATAACGACAAAGTGATCGCCGGTTTCGCGGGCGGCACGGCGGATGCCTTCACGCTGTTTGAACTGTTTGAACGCAAACTGGAAATGCATCAGGGTCATCTGGTGAAAGCCGCCGTTGAGCTGGCAAAAGACTGGCGTACCGACCGCATGCTGCGCAAGCTCGAAGCGCTGCTGGCCGTGGCCGACGAAAACGCCTCGCTGATCATCACTGGTAACGGTGACGTGGTTCAGCCTGAAAACGACCTGATTGCCATCGGCTCTGGCGGCCCGTACGCCCAGGCCGCAGCCCGTGCGCTGTTGGAAAATACCGACATGAACGCGCGCGATATCGCGGTGAAAGCGTTGGATATTGCAGGTGATATCTGCATCTATACCAACCACAATCACACCATCGAAGAATTGACCTCCAAAGCGTAAGGATCGCCCATGTCTGAAATGACCCCACGCGAAATTGTCAGCGAACTGAACAAACACATTATCGGCCAGGACAACGCCAAGCGCTCCGTGGCTATCGCACTGCGTAACCGCTGGCGTCGCATGCAGCTCGACGAAGAGCTGCGCCACGAAGTGACGCCGAAAAACATTCTGATGATCGGCCCGACCGGGGTGGGTAAAACCGAAATCGCCCGTCGTCTGGCCAAGCTGGCTAACGCGCCGTTCATCAAAGTGGAAGCCACCAAGTTCACCGAAGTGGGCTATGTGGGTAAAGAAGTGGACTCCATCATCCGCGATTTGACCGATTCGGCAATTAAGATGGTGCGCGTCCAGGCGATCGAGAAAAACCGCTATCGCGCCGAAGAGATGGCCGAAGAGCGCATTCTCGACGTGCTGATCCCACCGGCAAAAAACAACTGGGGACAGGCCGAACAGCAGGCTGAACCTTCTGCTGCGCGTCAGGCATTCCGCAAAAAACTGCGCGAAGGTGAACTGGACGATAAAGAGATTGAGATCGATCTCGCTGCCGCGCCGATGGGCGTAGAAATCATGGCGCCTCCGGGCATGGAAGAGATGACCAGCCAGTTGCAGTCCATGTTCCAGAACCTGGGCGGCCAGAAGCAGAAAGCGCGTAAGCTGAAAATCAAAGACGCGATGAAGCTGCTGATTGAAGAAGAAGCCGCGAAGCTGGTTAACCCGGAAGAGCTGAAACAGGACGCTATCGACGCCGTTGAGCAGCACGGTATCGTCTTTATCGACGAAATCGACAAAATCTGTAAGCGCGGCAACGCGTCCGGCCCGGATGTTTCCCGCGAAGGCGTTCAGCGCGACCTGCTGCCGCTGGTAGAAGGTTGCACCGTTTCCACCAAGCACGGCATGGTGAAGACTGACCACATTCTGTTTATCGCCTCCGGCGCGTTCCAGATTGCCAGTCCGTCTGACCTGATCCCGGAACTCCAGGGTCGTCTGCCTATCCGCGTTGAGTTGCAGGCGCTGACCACCGAAGATTTCGAACGTATCCTGACCGAGCCAAACGCTTCTGTGACCGTACAGTACAAAGCGCTGATGGCGACCGAAGGCGTGAACATTGAATTTACCGATGACGGTATCAAGCGCATCGCCCAGGCCGCGTGGCAGGTCAACGAGACCACCGAGAACATCGGTGCGCGTCGTCTGCACACCGTGCTGGAACGCCTGATGGAAGACATCTCTTATGATGCGAGCGACCTTAACGGTCAAAGCATTACCATTGACGCAGACTATGTGAGCAAACACCTGGATGCGTTAGTGGCAGATGAAGATCTGAGCCGTTTTATTCTATAATCGCGTTCAATGCATTTTCATCACTGTTGATGGGGGCTATTGCCCCCATTTTTTATTGGCTAAATAACTATGACTGATATCAGCCGTACGCAGGCGTGGCTCGAAAGTCTGCGCCCTAAAACGCTTCCTCTGGCTTTTGCCGCTATTATTGTCGGCACCGTGCTTGCCTGGTGGCAGGGGTATTTCGATCCGCTGGTGGCAGGTCTGGCGCTCATTACCGCCGGGCTGCTGCAAATCCTCTCTAACCTCGCGAATGATTATGGCGATGCGGTAAAAGGCAGCGACAAGCCTGACCGTATCGGGCCGCTGCGCGGGATGCAAAAAGGGGTGATCACCCAGGCACAGATGAAGCGGGCGTTGATTATCACCGTGGTGTTAATTTGCCTGTCCGGGCTGGCGCTGGTGACGGTCGCCTCGAAAACCACCAGCGACTTCATTGGCTTCCTGGTGCTGGGCCTGCTCGCCATTATCGCGGCCATTACTTATACCGTCGGCACGCGCCCTTACGGGTATATTGGCCTGGGCGATATCTCCGTGCTGGTTTTCTTCGGCTGGCTAAGCGTGATGGGAAGCTGGTACTTGCAGGCACATACGGTGATCCCTGCCCTGTTCCTGCCCGCGACCGCCTGTGGCCTGCTGGCGACAGCGGTGCTAAATATCAATAACCTGCGCGACATCGACAGCGACCGCGAGAACGGTAAAAACACCCTTGCGGTGCGTCTGGGGCCGGTGAATGCACGCCGCTATCACGCCTGCCTGCTCATCGGCGCGCTGGTCTGCCTGGCGCTGTTCAACCTGATTTCTCTGCACAGCCTGTGGGGCTGGCTGTTTGTGCTCGCCGCACCGCTGTTGATTAAGCAGGCCCGTTACGTGATGCGTGAACTTAGCCCGGCCGCCATGCCGCCGATGCTGGAACGCACGGTAAAAGGCGCATTGCTGACTAACCTGCTGTTCGTCATCGGGATTGTCTTAAGCCAGACGCTGAGTTAGCTGACAAATATCAATTAACAATTGATGATTTTGCCAACAACGCATTTCGCACGATATACTGAACACATTCGCAGCAACAGAGCGTTAAACCTATGAAATACGATACCTCCGAGCTTTGCGACATCTACCAGGAAGATGTCAACGTCGTTGAACCCCTGTTTTCCAACTTTGGCGGACGGTCGTCATTTGGCGGGCAAATCATCACGGTGAAATGTTTCGAGGACAACGGGTTGCTGTACGATCTGCTCGAAGAGAACGGCCGTGGCCGCGTCCTGCTGGTGGACGGTGGCGGTTCAGTACGCCGCGCACTGATCGATGCAGACCTCGCCCGCCTTGCCGTACAAAACGAGTGGGAAGGGATTGTGGTCTACGGCTCCGTGCGTCAGGTAGACGATCTGGAAGACCTGGATATCGGGATTCAGGCCATTGCCGCCATTCCGGTTGGCGCAGCGGGTGAAGGCATCGGCGAAAGCGACGTGCGCGTCAATTTCGGCGGCGTAACCTTCTTCTCCGGCGACCATCTTTATGCCGATAATACCGGGATTATCCTTTCCGAGGATGCGCTGGATATCGAATAAATAATTCCTGTAAGATAAAGGGGGAATTTTCCCCCTTTATTTCAACAAGGATGTTTATGCGTGACTCATCGGCAACGCTCATTATTTATGGGACCACACTGCTGTTCGCTTTCCTCGGTGTCGGATTATGGTTTATATCCCTCTCTACTTACGCAATTATATTAGCTAGCATTATTTTATTAGTCTTTCTGATAATTATCGCAGGGATTATTTACTTCGCCCATAACACAACCAGCATCAGGTTGCGTTATCTTATCTGCGGCCTGGTCGCCTTTTTAATCCTTTCTACTATTCGTGGCGTTTATAAAATAACGACCCCGTGGACCTACATCTTTCCCGAGCAACACGTTTCTATAACCTTGCCGGACAAAACGTGGAAGGTCGAGGATAAAATGCTTATTTCAAGAAATGGTGATGCGTTAGCCTTGAGCAAAATGATGACCCTGCCTGTCGATATTCTTGATAACTTTTCCCATGAAGAATTTATTTCGCTTGCGTTGGGCCTCCCGACGACGGAAGAAGATATTCCTCATCATGAAAGTCAAGGCTGCTATGTTGAACATCTGGAGTGTATCTACTACATTTCAAACCGGATCAAAGACAGTCCAGACAGGATTTATTTTGTCTTTCTGAAAGACAAAGAGAAAACCTATTTATTACAATTAAGAATGACGCCACAATATCTAAAATTATACCCTGATGCAGCATCCAATATGATCGCGTCTTTAAAAAAGGAATAATCCCTGACGCTTAACAAAAAAAGCCATCATAGAGCATGATGGCTTGTTAACTTAAACTCATTGAAGAAACGAATATTAAACCTCTTCCATACGTCCCAGCAGCGCCTGCAAGCGATCCTGCCAGCCGTTCTGCTGTTCGCGCAGCTGGTTGTTTTCGCGCTCCAGTTCTTCGCGGCTGTGCTGAGCGTTCTGAACTTCCTGAGACAGGGAGTTGTTCTTCTCTTTCAGCTCTTCAATTTCCATTTGCAGCAGCGTGATGGTGTCAATCGCCTGCTGTACTTTCGATTCCAGTTTCTCAAACACTTCTAAAGACATGATCCTACCTCTCCTGAATTGCAAGGCGACGCTTTAAGATAAACGCGCACAACATATGTTCCGATTGTATGGAGCGCCGTCGCCCCTGTCCAGCGGCATGCCACGCAGATCGCGGTTTGCAACACTTTTCGGCCTCGTCCTGGTGCGTTCGCCGCATATACCCCTAAGTTGTTAACCCATAAGTTAAAGAAATGATTCAGCCCACAATCATTATCTGTTGCAAAAACGCGCTTTATGGCGCGAAAACGCTCATTTTATTGACACAGACCACACATTTCGATTTCGATATTTCTCGTTTGTGCTCGTTAACGATAAATTAACACTGTGTCTACAGGACACCGTGACTGTCACGGGCGGTCACGCAAACAATAAACATTACTCTTTTGCAGGATTCCGATTATGAGTCAGACATCAACCTTAAAAGGCCAGTGCATTGCCGAGTTTCTGGGTACCGGGTTGTTGATATTCTTCGGAGTAGGCTGTGTCGCTGCACTGAAAGTGGCGGGTGCCAGTTTTGGTCAGTGGGAAATCAGTATTATCTGGGGTCTGGGCGTGGCGATGGCCATCTACCTGACCGCAGGCGTTTCCGGCGCACATCTTAACCCGGCGGTGACCATCGCATTGTGGCTGTTCGCGTGCTTTGACGGACGCAAAGTTGTCCCTTTCATCATTTCACAATTTGCCGGCGCCTTTTGCGCAGCGGCGTTAGTTTACGGGCTTTATTACAATCTTTTCAGCGACTTCGAGCAGACGCACCACATGGTGCGTGGTAGTGTCGAAAGTCTGGATCTGGCGGGCATTTTCTCAACGTATCCGAATCCGCATATTAATTTTGTGCAGGCGTTCGCAGTTGAAATGGTGATTACCGCTATTCTGATGGGCGTCATTATGGCGCTGGGCGACGACGGAAACGGCATTCCGCGCGGCCCGCTGGCGCCGCTGCTGATTGGCCTGCTGATTGCGGTTATCGGCGCGTCGATGGGGCCGCTGACCGGCTTTGCGATGAACCCGGCGCGCGACCTGGGCCCAAAAACCTTCGCCTTCTTTGCCGGATGGGGCGACGTCGCCTTCACTGGCGGCAAGGACATTCCTTACTTCCTGGTTCCGCTGTTCGGGCCAATCGTAGGGGCGGCGCTGGGCGCATTTGGCTATCGCAAATTAATTGGTCGCCACTTACCGTGCGACACCTGTGTGGAAGAGGAAAAAGAGACGACTTCCACCGCACAACAAAAAGCTTCGCTGTAATCTGACTACGGGACACATACCATGACCGAAAAAAAATATATCGTTGCGCTCGACCAGGGCACTACCAGCTCCCGCGCTGTCGTAATGGATCACGACGCGAACATTGTCAGCGTGTCTCAACGCGAATTTGAGCAAATTTATCCGCGTCCAGGCTGGGTAGAACACGACCCAATGGAGATCTGGGCGTCACAAAGCTCCACGCTGGTGGAAGTGCTGGCAAAAGCCGACATCAGTTCTGACGAGATTGCCGCTATCGGTATCACCAACCAGCGTGAAACCACCGTTGTCTGGGAGCGCGAAACCGGTAAGCCAATCTACAATGCTATTGTCTGGCAGTGCCGCCGCACGTCAGAGATCTGCGAAAAGCTGAAGCGCGACGGGATGGAAGAGTACATCCGCAGCGCAACCGGTCTGGTCATTGACCCCTATTTCTCCGGCACCAAAGTGAAGTGGATCCTCGACCATGTGGAAGGTTCACGCGAGCGCGCACGACGCGGCGAGTTGCTGTTCGGCACCGTCGATACCTGGCTTATCTGGAAGATGACTCAGGGACGCGTTCACGTCACCGACTACACCAACGCCTCGCGCACCATGCTGTTCAACATCAACACCCTGGAGTGGGATGACAAGATGCTGGACGCGCTGGACATTCCGCGCGCCATGCTGCCACAGGTGCGTAAATCTTCAGAAGTGTACGGCCAGACCAACATCGGCGGTAAAGGCGGCACGCGTATTCCTATCGCCGGTATCGCCGGTGACCAGCAGGCGGCGCTGTTCGGCCAGCTGTGCGTTAAGGAAGGGATGGCGAAGAACACGTACGGTACCGGCTGCTTTATGCTGATGAACACCGGTGAGAAAGCGGTGAAATCAGAAAACGGTCTGCTGACCACCATCGCCTGCGGCCCACGCGGTGAGGTGAACTATGCCCTGGAAGGGGCGGTATTCATGGCGGGCGCGTCCATTCAGTGGCTGCGCGACGAGATGAAGCTGATCAGCGATGCGTTTGACTCCGAATACTTTGCGACTAAGGTGAAAGACACCAACGGCGTATACGTGGTGCCCGCTTTTACCGGTCTGGGCGCACCGTACTGGGATCCGTATGCCCGCGGCGCGATTTTCGGCCTGACGCGTGGTGTAAACTCAAACCACATCATCCGTGCGACCCTGGAATCCATCGCCTACCAGACGCGCGACGTGCTGGAAGCGATGCAGGCTGACTCCGGCATTCGTCTGCACGCCCTGCGCGTGGACGGCGGCGCGGTGGCCAACAACTTCCTGATGCAGTTCCAGTCCGACATTCTGGGCACCCGCGTTGAGCGTCCTGAGGTGCGAGAAGTGACGGCGCTTGGTGCAGCGTATCTGGCAGGCCTGGCGGTTGGCTTCTGGCAAAACCTCGATGAGCTTCAGGAAAAAGCAGTCATCGAACGCGAATTCCGTCCTGGGATCGAAACCACCGAGCGCAACTACCGCTACAGCGGATGGAAGAAAGCGGTGAAACGTGCCCTGGCATGGGAAGAACACGACGAGTAAGCCTATATTCCCTCTCCTCTGGGGAGAGGGTTAGGGTGAGGGGCATCGACCGCACCGGTCCCCTCGCCCCTCTCCACTCTGTGATAAACTTCGTGCAATTCCTTTTGATTGTACGAGTACCTCATGAAACGTGAACTTGCTATCGAGTTTTCCCGCGTCACCGAAGCTGCCGCCCTTGCAGGCTATAAGTGGCTGGGTCGTGGCGACAAAAATACCGCAGACGGCGCAGCCGTCCATGCCATGCGCATTGTGCTTAATCAGGTCAATATCAACGGCACTATCGTCATTGGCGAAGGCGAAATCGACGAAGCGCCGATGCTCTACATCGGTGAAAAAGTCGGAACCGGCAAAGGCGATGCGGTAGATATTGCGGTCGACCCGATTGAAGGCACGCGCATGACGGCGATGGGCCAGGCCAATGCGCTGGCGGTGCTGGCCGTGGGCGATAAAGGCTGCTTCCTCAACGCGCCGGACATGTACATGGAAAAGCTGATTGTCGGCCCTGGCGCGAAAGGCGCTATCGACCTCAGCCTGCCGCTGGACGCCAACCTGCGCAATATCGCAGCAGCGCTGGGTAAACCGCTCAACGAACTCACCGTGACCATTCTGGCGAAACCGCGCCACGACGCCACCATCTCTTATCTGCAAGCACTCGGCGTGCGCGTGTTTGCCATTCCGGATGGCGACGTTGCCGCCTCTATTCTGACCTGCATGCCGGACAGCGAAGTCGACGTGCTTTACGGCATCGGCGGCGCGCCGGAAGGCGTGGTCTCTGCGGCAGTGATCCGCGCGCTGGACGGTGATATGCAGGCGCGCCTGCTGCCACGCCATGAGGTTAAAGGCGACAGCGACGAGAACCGCCGCATCGGTGAAGACGAGCTGGCGCGCTGTGCCGCGATGGGCATCGAAGCCAATAAAGTGCTCGCCCTGAGCGATATGGCCCGCAGCGATAACGTGGTCTTCTCAGCGACCGGCATCACCAAAGGCGATCTGCTGGACGGCATCACCCGCAAGGGCAACATGGCCACCACCGAAACCCTGCTGATCCGCGGTAAATCCCGCACCATTCGCCGCATTCAGTCCATTCATTATCTCGATCGCAAAGACCCGGACGTGCAGACGCACATTCTGTAAAACCGTTTGATCGATAGAGCTTTCCGGCCCGAATGGGCTGGAAATGTTTCCCACAAGTACGGAAGATAGAAGAGAGACACAGCACAGGAGAAGATCATGGCGGACTGGGTAACAGGTAAAGTCACAAAGGTACAGTTCTGGACCGATGCGCTATTTAGCCTCACGCTGCACGCGCCCGTTCATCCGTTTACCGCCGGGCAGTTTGCCAAGCTCGGGCTGGATATCGACGGTGAACGCGTACAGCGCGCCTACTCTTACGTTAACGCGCCTGATAACCCGGATCTCGAGTTCTACCTGGTCACCGTTCCGGACGGCAAGCTCAGCCCGCGCCTTGCTGCGCTGAAACCGGGCGATGAGGTGCAGATTGTCAGCGACGCGGCAGGCTTCTTTGTGCTGGATGAAATTCCGGATTGTGAAACGCTCTGGATGCTGGCGACCGGTACGGCCATCGGCCCTTATCTCTCCATCCTGGAGTACGGCAAAGACCTGGAGCGCTTTAAGAACATCGTGCTGGTCCACGCCGCGCGTTACGCCGCCGACCTGAGCTATTTGCCGCAGATGCAGGCGCTGGAACAGCGTTACGGCGGGAAATTAAAGATTCAGACGGTGGTCAGCCGCGAAACCGCAGCCGGCTCGTTAACCGGCCGCGTTCCGGCGCTGATTGAAAGCGGCGCGCTGGAAGAGGCAGTGGGTTTACCGATGAATACCGACACCAGCCACGTGATGCTGTGCGGTAACCCGCAGATGGTGCGCGATACGCAGCAGCTGCTGAAGGATACCCGGCAGATGACGAAGCACCTTCGCCGCCGGCCGGGCCACATGACCGCTGAACACTACTGGTGATCAGCGGTACTTCACCTCAAGGGTATCTTTTCCGTATTTGTTCTCGCTCTGGGTGCCGATAAACGCGCCCAATTCGACAACCATCATCACAAAGATAACCGTCGGCAGCAGTCTGCCCACTACCCACGGGAGGATGGAGGGCAGCATCGCCCAGTTTCCCGCCACCAGCATCCACGCCAGAATAATCAGGAAAGCCCATGCGCCGGAGCGGCCACGATCGTGCAGACGCTTCACCACCACGGCGGCGGTTGGCCACAGCAAACAGACCAGCGCAAACGCCGCGGTTTGCGTGCTCAGCCAGGCGTTGTAGGCAACGAAAAACAGAAGCAGCATGGCGATAACCCACGCAGCCATCCAGATCCAGAAGTCACGGCGTCCAATACGCCCTTTGAATGAAAACAGCCACTGCTGTATGGTCATGTAAGGTTCCTTATTATTGTTTAGCCCGCATTTTACCCTGGAGTTGTGACCTTTTGACAAGCCAACCAGATATCGTTTTAATCATGGGCAATGACGGCCAGGGGCAATGTTGATGAAAAGTTCGGCACACTCTCTTTATTTGTGTTTAGCGATGCTGAGCGCCAGTTTCCCCCTGTTCGCTGCGGAAACGGCCTCCCCGGTCACCGCGCCCTATCTTCTGGCGGGCGCCCCCTCTTTCGATCAATCTATCAGCCAGTTCCGCGAGGCCTTCAACAAAGAAAACCCCTCGCTTGCGCTGGGGGAGTTCCGTGCGATTGACGGTGCCCGCGATACGCCGACCCTGACCCGCGCCGCCAGCAAAATTAACGAGAATCTGTATGCATCCACTGCCCTTGAGCGCGGAACGTTAAAAATCAAAAGTATGCAGATCACCTGGCTGCCGATTCAGGGGCCAGAGCAGAAAGCGGCGAAAGCGAAAGCGCTGGAGTACATGAGCGCCATCCTGCGCGCCTTTACCCCCACCTTCACCAAAGCGCAAAGCCAGCAAAAGCTGCAAAAACTGCTTACCGCCGGGAAAAACAAACGCTATTACGCCGATACGGAAGGCGCCGTTCGCTACGTCGTCGCAGACAACGGCGAAAAGGGGCTGACCTTCGCGGTTGAACCGATTAAGCTGGCGTTATCAGACGCACTTGAGGGGGCGAATTAATGACAAAAAGCAAAGCCTTTCGAGGGAAAATCTCTATACTGATTCACAGACCATGCTGCCCTTAAGGGTGGCCATATTCCTTAATTCGCTTATTGAGCGTGGAGAATTGAAATGCGACATCCTTTAGTGATGGGTAACTGGAAACTGAACGGCAGCCGCCACATGGTAAACGAACTGGTTGCTAACCTGCGTAAAGAGCTGGCTGGCGTGACCGGCTGCGCGGTTGCTATCGCTCCGCCGGATATGTACCTGGATCTGGCTAAACGTGCCGCTGACGGCAGCCACATCGTGCTGGGCGCGCAGAACGTTGACGTTAACCTGTCCGGCGCATTCACCGGTGAAACCTCCGCTGAAATGCTGAAAGACATCGGCGCGAAATACATCATCATCGGCCACTCCGAGCGTCGCACCTACCACAAAGAATCTGACGAGTTCATCGCGAAGAAATTCGCCGTGCTGAAAGAGCAGGGTCTGATCCCGGTGCTGTGCATCGGTGAAACCGAAGCAGAAAACGAAGCGGGCAAAACCGAAGAAGTATGCGCGCGTCAGATCGACGCCGTGCTGAAAACGCAGGGCGCGGCAGCGTTCGAAGGCGCGGTTATCGCTTACGAGCCAGTCTGGGCGATCGGTACCGGCAAATCTGCAACTCCTGCGCAGGCTCAGGCGGTGCACAAGTTCATCCGTGACCACATTGCGAAAGCAGACGCGAAAGTGGCTGAGCAAGTGATCATCCAGTACGGCGGTTCCGTTAACGCATCCAACGCTGCTGAGCTGTTCACCCAGCCAGACATCGACGGCGCGCTGGTTGGCGGCGCATCCCTGAAGGCTGACGCTTTCGCGGTGATCGTTAAAGCAGCAGAAGCGGCTAAGCAGGCGTAATTGCCTTTGTGGCGGGTGGCGCTTCGCTAACCCGCCCTACGGTTCTGTAGGCCCGGTAAGCGTCAGCGCCACCGGGCTTTTTTACAGCCGTCCCAGCAGGCTAAACCACAGATAATCCAGCGGCAGCAGCACCAGATAGGTTGCTATCGCCAGCGCCAGGCAGAGCACCATCCCCGCCTTCGCAGGCACTTTCCCTAAGCCCATCGCCACCACAATCGGCGACGCCTGATACGGCAGCAGCGGCGTGGAATACCCCAGCACCTGAATCATGATCACCGACAGCAGCGGGAAGCCGGTCGCGTCCGAGAAGCTCTGCGCCAGCGTGGTGTACAGCGCCGGAACGCCGTTGGCGGTCATAATGAAGTTGAGCGCCGTGGTGATCCCCGTCAGCGCCAGGAAGCTGGTAAACGGTTTGTCTGCATCCAGCGGCATGATATGCAGCAACGCCTCCCCCACTGCCGCTCCAATACCGGTTTGCGTCACCGTAATCGCCAGCCCGAGAATACCCGCGACGTAGATACAGGTACGCATATTCACCCCGGCGGAGAACTCCTCGCCGGTGATAAAACCAATGCGCGGCAGCATGACGATGACCGAGGCTGCCAGCCCCGTCCACGCCGGTCCCACGCCGTGCCAGCTCTCCGTCACCCACATCACCAGCACCGCCGCCAGCAGCCAGGCGAGCCGTTTTTCGTCACGCCCCATCGGTTCCGATGGCGCCAGATCCTTCGCCGGTTTCGGGCTGCCGGGGAACAGCCAGCAGATCAGGCCAATCAGAATCAGGCCTTTGAGAATGCCCAGCACCGGCGTGTGCAGCAGCAAATAAGGGACATAATTGAGGTGGATACCGTATGAACCTTCCGCCGCGCCGCTCATCACCAGGTTGGGAACGTTGGCGGGCAGGATGGTGGCCGAAAGCTGGAACGTGCCAAAGCCTACGGCAAGCGCCAGGCCAAACCACGCCCGCGAGCCATCAGGAATGCCGGCCCGCTTCGCCATTGCGGCAACAATTGGCATCAGCAGCGCAATACGCCCCATGTTTGAGGGCATGACGAACGCCAGGGCATAGCTCAGGAGCACAACGCTTGCCACCATCAGCACCCAGGAGTCGGTAAGCTTTGCCGACAGCGCCCGGGCCGCCCTGTCCGCCAGGCCGGTTTTCCGGATCGCCACGCCGAGCACAAAACCGCTGAACACCAGCCAGAAAGCCGACGAGGCAAAGCCGCCGAAGATCGCCTCCGGCGGGGCGATTCTGGCGGTCATCGCCGCCGTGAAGAACAGCAGCGCGGTAATAAATTCTGGCAACAGCGACGTCGCCCACAGCACGATGGTGACGCCGACGATCAGCGAGGGAAGCAGCAGAGGATGCGTTAACCAGAGCGACATGCCTGTCTCCTGTAGAATTTTTCAGCAAGTCTACGGCGACAGGCAGGGCGAGTAAACGCTATTTATGGTGGGGTCACTTCAGGATATCGCATTGATGATCCTGTAATTCCTCAGCCGACGCGCGGTTAAAGGTCAGCAGATTACGCTCCGTCGCCAGCAGTACAAACGAGCCGTCCGACTGCTGCGCCATCGCCAGCGCGAAGCGTCCCATATGGTCGCGGGCTTCCGGCAGCTCTTCCGCCAGCATCATAAACGGGCTGCGCTGCACCAGTTCGTTCTCCGTTACCCGACGGGCAAGGTACTCATGCCCTTCCAGCCCGCCTGGAAAAGGTAGCCACTGGGTGCTGATTTGCCCCTGAGCCGCGTTCAGCTTCTCGCGCACGTCCGGGCGCAGGCAGGAGATGTGGATATGGAAATGGTTTTGCGTGCGCCCGGTCGGGGAGTTGATGGTCAGCGAAATGGCGCTGTCAGGCACGTCGGCGCCCCGCTTCATGCTCATAAAGTTACGCGACTGCCACGCCAGCCAGAAGAAATTCGGCGTCTGAGGTTCAGTCAGCAGCGGGCTTTCGGTGCCGTTAATACGGTACGTGGGCATCAGGAGGTATTGCAGCGGCCCGTTGCGGTCTTTAAACACCACGTAGCCAGCGTCCGGCTTCACCTGCGCACACGGCGCCGGGTTACGGTTTTGCAGCTGGTTGGGCACACACTGGTCGAGCACGATATGGCGCAACGCATTCGGATTACCCGCTTTCATCCAATACACGCCGCCTGCGGCAAGGGCGATAACGATCAGAATCAGTAAGATAATTTTTTTCACAACGCGTTCCCTGTTTTCAGTAAAGGCAAAAGAGTAACGCAAAATGATGACCAAATAAAAAACCCGGCGGATTTCTCACACCGGGTTACCGTGTCGTGCTTTATGAAACGCCTAGCGCTTGCTGATTTGGTCGAAGGTGCCGCCGCTGGAGAAGTGCTCTTTCTGCGCTTTGGTCCAGCCGCCAAAAACATCGTCGATCGTAAACAGCTTCAGTTTCGGGAAGGCGTTCTCGTATTGCTTCGCGATGGCCTCATCGCGCGGGCGATAGAAGTTTTTCGCCGCAATTTCCTGACCTTCCGGCGAGTAAAGGTACTTCAGGTAGGCTTCCGCCACCGCTTTGGTCCCTTTCTTATCAACAACCTTATCGACTACGGAGACGGTCGGTTCAGCGAGGATGGATTCGCTCGGGGTCACGATTTCAAACTTGTCTTTACCCAGCTCGTGGGTTGCCAGCAGGGCTTCGTTTTCCCAGGCGATCAGCACGTCGCCGATGCCGCGCTCAACGAAGGTATTGGTTGCACCGCGCGCGCCGGAGTCCAGCACCTCGACGTTTTTGAACAGCGCTTTCACGAATTCCTGTGCTTTCGCCTGGTCACCGTTGTTGTGGTGCAGCGCGTAGCCCCAGGCCGCCAGGTAGTTCCAGCGTGCGCCGCCGGAGCTTTTCGGGTTCGGCGTGATGACCGACACGCCCGGTTTCACCAGGTCGTTCCAGTCCTTAATCTGTTTCGGGTTGCCTTTACGCACCAGGAAGACGATGGTCGAGGTGTAGGGTGCAGAGTTGTCCGGCAGGCGTTTGATCCAGTTTTTGTCGATACGGCCGCGCTCCGCAATAGCGTCCACGTCGTAAGCCAGCGCCAGGGTAACCACATCAGCTTCAATGCCGTTGATCACCGATGTCGCCTGCTTACCGGAACCGCCGTGAGACTGGCGAACCACCACGTTATCGCCGGTTTCCTGTTTCCAGTGCGCCGCAAAAGCTTTGTTGTACTGGTCGTACAGCTCACGCGTCGGGTCGTACGACACGTTCAGTAACTGAATGTCCTTTGCCAGAACGCTGGTCGATGCCAGCAATAATGTTAACCCCACGCCCCATTTCTTCATCGCCCAGCTCTCTTATGCAGTGTTTTGATGAATGCAGCGTGCCAGAAAGCTAACCGATGATTAAAGAATAAAAAAAGATTGGCTATAACGTGGAGGAATATAAAATGGAGAGGCATAAAAAAGCCGGGTGGCGGCTTCGCCTTACCCGGCCTACATTTGTCGCTACGCAGGCCCGGTAAGCGCAGCGCCACCGGGCATAACAAACACAGCGAATCAGTACAGTTTTTTCGCGCAGTCCAGCCAGTCACCTTTGAACGGACGCTTCATGTTTTCAATGGCGTCAATGATGTCATGGTGAACCAGTTTCTCGTTCTGAATACCGACGCAGCGGCCGCCGTGGCCCTGAAGCAGCAGCTCAATCGCGTACGCACCCATGCGGGACGCCAGGATACGGTCGTATGGGCCCGGGGAACCGCCGCGCTGAATGTGACCCAGTACGGTCGCGCGGGTTTCGCGTTTGGTTTCGGTTTCGATGTACTTCGCCAGTTCGTCAACGTCACAGATGTGCTCGGTGATGGCAACGATCGCGTGTTTCTTACCTTTCGCGATACCGGCTTTGATCTCAGCGACCAGATCTTCACGGCTGAATTCCACTTCCGGAACCACCACGAACTCACAGCCACCGGCAATTGCCGCCGCCAGGGTCAGGTCACCGCAGTAACGGCCCATCACTTCAACGATGGAAATACGCTGGTGAGAGGAAGAGGTGTCACGCAGGCGGTCAATCGCTTCCACAACGGTACCCAGCGCGGTGAAGTAACCGATGGTGTAGTCGGTGCCTTTAATGTCGTTGTCGATGGTGCCAGGCAGGCCGATGCACGGGAAGCCCATTTCCGTCAGACGTTTTGCACCCATGTACGAGCCGTCGCCGCCGATAACCACCAGCGCGTCCAGGCCGCGTTTTTTCATGTTTTCGATAGCCACTTCGCGGATGTGTTCGTCACGGAATTCCGGGAAGCGCGCAGAACCGAGGAAAGTACCGCCACGGTTGATCATGTCAGACACGCTGTAGCGGTCCAGCTGAACCATGCGGTCTTCATACAGGCCCAGGTAACCGTCATAGATACCAAAAACTTCCAGACCTTCCGTCAGCGCTGCACGGACAACCCCACGGATTGCCGCGTTCATGCCCGGCGCATCACCGCCGCTTGTCAACACACCGATTTTCTTAATCATGACTACCTCTGAACTTAGGAATGCAAAATTGAAATCTGCTGCCGGAAGAAACTGTTCAACCGTCGAATACTGCAAATAGTATATCAATCCCCTCCAGCTGAATTGATTCAGGTCAGGCCATATGGTGGTAATTTATCCACAAAATGCTGGTCTGGCTCTCTTTTTTACAACGAATTACGAAAGCTCAAAACGCCCTGGGTACGACAGAGCACGGATCCTGGTGAATAATGACGTCTGACCCAGGGAAACGCTGCAAAATCGCCTGCTCCACCTGTTCAGCGACCATATGCGCCTGAACCAGTGGCAGGTTGTCTTCCATTTCCAAATGAATCTGAATAAAGCGGGTCGGCCCTGACTGCCGCGTACGAAGATCGTGAGCGCCACTGACGCCAGGCCAGTTGGTCACGATGGCATAAATTTCATTACGTTCTGCGTCCGGAAGCGCACGGTCAAGAAGCGACTGTACCGCGTCATACCCCATCCGCAACGCGCTGTATAAAATATAGATCCCTATCCCTAACGCAAACAACGCATCGGCCCGATGCCAGCCATACCAGGCCAGACCAAGCGCAATAAGAATAGCCCCATTCATCATAACATCAGACTGATAATGAAGCATATCGGCCCGTACAGCCTGGCTTTGAGTTTTGCGTACGACCCAGCGCTGGAACGTTACAAGAACAAGTGTGCTTATAAGTGCAACTACCGTTACGACCACGCCAACGCCCGGATCGTTCATAGGGGAAGGCGAAATAAGGTGCTGAATGCCGGTCAAAAACAGAAAAAGCGCGGAGCCCGAAATAAACATGCTTTGCGCCAGCGCGGCCAGCGATTCCGCCTTGCCGTGCCCAAACGTATGCTCTTCATCCGCCGGTTGCAGCGAGTAGCGCACCACCAGCAGGTTGGTCAGCGAGGCGGCAATATCCACCAGCGAATCCACCAGCGCCGCCAGAATACTGACCGAGCCGGTGTACCACCACGCGAAGATTTTAATGATCAGCAAACACGACGCCGTCACCGTCGCGGCTATTGCGGCCCGGCTTACCAGCCGTCCATAGGATTGATTCATAAACACTCCTGTCATGCCATGGCGCTAGTATAACGGATGGCGGTGGAGTGAAAGGATGAATAAAGCGTTAACAAACCTGAACGACGGGCAAAAAAAACCCCCACATCATGTGGGGGAAGACAGGGATGGTGTCTATGGCAAGGAAAACAGGGTTTACTGGTTACTACGGGTACTGCTATTGCTACTGAAAAGCGTCATATCTGAGCTTCGCTGCATCCGTGCAACCTCACGCAACTGGTTCATACGTTGCTGATGTTTGGTGTTCAAAACCGCTTGCTGCTCGGGCGTTAGCAGGTGGAACATCTGGTTGCGAACCTTCGCCATCTCTACCTGGCGGGCAACCTGTTCCTGCGCCATTTTTTCGGCCTGAGCGCGTACAGCGTTTTCGTCAAAATTTTCTGCGGTGACAAGGCGATGCATTGTCTCCATTTCGCTAACATTAACAGGGGGCTGGTCGTGTCGTGCCCTCTGCATCAGATCTCGCATCTGTTGACGCTGATGTTCGGTTAAACTTATGCCGTCAAACATATGGTTTTGGCTGCTGTGCTGCGTTGCGCCCTCAACCGAGGAGCCGTTATCGCTGATGTTAGCTACAGCAGCCTGGCTAAACGCACTGAAGGCCAGCGTTGAGGCCATGACGGCAGCGGTAACTTTGCGCATCACTTGCTCCCAAAATCTTTCGTGTCGCGATTCAACGAGAGACAGTCTACGATTCAGGCTGCAAACATGCGTCAGGGGGTGTAAAACAACGTAAAGTCATGGATTAGATAGCCTTGATGTCGTAATTTCTGCCTCGGAGGTATTTAAACAATGAATAAAATCCTGTTAGTTGATGATGACCGAGAGCTCACATCTCTTTTAAAGGAGTTGCTCGACATGGAAGGTTTCAACGTCCTGGTTGCCCATGATGGGGAACAGGCGCTGAGTCTCCTTGACGACAGCATCGATTTACTTTTGCTCGACGTCATGATGCCGAAGAAAAACGGCATTGATACGTTGAAAGAGCTTCGCCAGACACACCAGACCCCCGTTATTATGCTGACCGCACGCGGCAGCGAACTTGACCGCGTTCTCGGCCTTGAGTTGGGTGCGGATGACTACTTACCTAAGCCGTTCAACGACCGTGAACTGGTGGCCCGAATTCGTGCGATCCTGCGACGTTCTCACTGGAGCGAGCAGCAGCAGAATACCGACAACAGTTCACCTACGCTGGAAGTGGACTCCCTGAGCCTGAACCCGGGCCGCCAGGAAGCGAGCTTCGACGGTGAAACGCTGGAGCTAACCGGCACCGAGTTCACCCTGCTGTATCTGCTGGCGCAGCATCTCGGCCAGGTGGTGTCGCGTGAACACTTAAGCCAGGAAGTGCTCGGCAAACGCCTTACCCCGTTTGACCGCGCCATCGATATGCATATCTCGAACCTGCGCCGTAAGCTGCCGGAGCGTAAAGACGGTCACCCATGGTTTAAAACCCTGCGTGGTCGCGGTTATCTGATGGTTTCCGCTTCATGATAGGCAGCTTAACCGCCCGCATCTTCGCCATCTTCTGGCTGACGCTGGCACTGGTTTTAATGCTCGTTTTGATGTTGCCAAAACTCGACTCACGCCAGATGACGGAGCTTCTCGACAGCGAGCAACGTCAGGGCGTGATGATCGAGCAGCACGTGGAAGCGGAGCTGGCAAACGATCCGCCGAACGATTTAATGTGGTGGCGCAGGCTGTTTCGCGCTATCGACAAGTGGGCGCCCCCCGGACAACGTCTTTTGCTGGTTACCAGCGAAGGTCGCGTGATTGGGGCCGATCGCAATGAGATGCAGATCATCCGCAACTTTATTGGCCAGGCGGATAACGCCGATCACCCACAGAAAAAGAAATATGGTCGGGTAGAGATGGTCGGCCCTTTCTCGGTACGGGATGGGGAAGATAACTACCAGCTCTACCTGATTCGCCCTGCGAGCAGTTCCCAGTCCGACTTCATCAACCTGCTGTTTGACCGTCCGCTTCTGCTGCTGATCGTCACGATGCTGGTCAGTTCCCCGCTGCTGTTATGGCTGGCGTGGAGCCTGGCGAAACCGGCGCGTAAGCTGAAAAACGCGGCGGACGAAGTGGCACAAGGCAACCTCAGGCAGCATCCGGAGCTGGAATCCGGGCCGCAGGAGTTTCTGGCCGCCGGCACCAGTTTTAACCAGATGGTCAGCGCGCTTGATCGGATGATGACTGCCCAGCAACGCCTGCTGTCAGACATCTCACACGAACTGCGTACGCCGCTCACGCGCTTACAGCTGGGCACCGCCCTGCTGCGCCGCCGCAGCGGTGAGAGCAAAGAGCTGGAGCGTATTGAGACGGAAGCGCATCGTCTGGACAGCATGATTAACGATCTGCTGGTGATGTCGCGTAACCAGCAGAAAAACGCGCTGGTGAGCGAAACGGTGAAAGCCAATCACCTGTGGCACGAGGTGCTGGACAACGCAGCGTTCGAAGCGGAGCAGATGGGGAAATCGTTCACCGTCAACTTCCCGCCGGGCCCGTGGCCGCTCTACGGTAACCCCAACACGCTGGAAAGCGCGCTGGAGAATATCGTGCGTAACGCCCTGCGCTATTCGCACACGAAGATTGAAGTGGCGTTTTCGGTGGATAAAGACGGGATTACCGTCATTGTCGATGACGATGGTCCAGGCGTCAGCCCGGAAGATCGCGAACAGATTTTCCGTCCGTTCTACCGCACCGACGAGGCGCGCGACCGCGAGTCCGGCGGTACGGGGCTGGGTCTGGCGATTGTTGAAACCGCCATGCAGCAGCACCGTGGCTGGGTGAAAGCCGATGACAGCCCACTGGGCGGGCTGCGGTTAACGCTGTGGCTACCGCTGTATAAGCGTTCGTAACGGTATGTGCCGGGTGGCGGCTTCGCTTACCCGGCCTACGTTTTACGGAGCCTATTTCCCCCACAATCTCCGCGAACTACTCTCGATCTTCCCGCTTATACGCCGCTTCTGCATCGTTCTTGTCCAGCTGGTAGACAACCCCGCCGCCGACAGCAGGCGATGATACTGTTCATCGTCGAAAGGCATATGCCAGGCAATCGCGCAGGCCTCGTACACCGACACCTCACTCAGGCGCGACGCGAGCTCAAGCGGCGCATCCGCAGAAACCTGTCCCGCCTGCACAACGCGATACAGCCAGCCGGTTTTGCCCGCGTTTTGCAGCTGGGCCGACATATCCTGAATACCGAAATGGTAGTTGAGCTTAAAGCACGGCGAGCGCGGCTGGGTGACTTGAATCAGGGCATCGCCCCAGCGGTAAATATCGCCAATAAAGACGTTATTTTCCGTCAGCCCTTCCGTTGAGAGATTTTCGCCAAACGCGGGCGCGACGAAGAGGTCCGCCTGTTCAGGAAATTCGGTTTTCCAGTGCTGATAATGCTCGCGCGGATAGTGGCACAGCGCGCGATCGGGCCCGCCGTGGATTTTCTTTTCGGCCTGCTGGTCGCCCACCAGCCCGAGCTCGGTCAGCGACAGCTCACCGTCGACCTGCACTTTGGCGATGGCGCTCGGGCGGCTGCCGTCGTACTCCCTTACCTTGCCTGTAAACACGTTCACCGGGTAATGCATCGCTGCCTCCATTACGCAGATACAAAAAAAGCGAGTCATCAGACTCGCTTCTCACAGGCGTCAATGCAACCTTATTTTTTAGCGGCGAAACGCGCTGCGGCTTCGTCCCAGTTCACGACATCCCAGAACGCTTTGATGTAGTCAGGGCGACGGTTCTGGAACTTCAGGTAGTAAGCGTGTTCCCACACGTCCAGGCCCAGAATTGGGAAGCCGGATGCGCCAGAGATGGCTTCACCCATCAGCGGGGAGTCCTGGTTTGCAGTAGAAACGACCGCCAGTTTGTCACCTTTCAGAACCAGCCACGCCCAGCCAGAGCCGAAGCGGGTTGCAGCGGCTTTTTCGAATTCCGCTTTGAAGTTGTCAACGGAGCCGAAGTCGCGCTCGATTGCCGCTTTCAGGTCGCCCTGAAGGGTGGTGCCGGTTTTCAGGCCTTTCCAGAACAGGCTGTGGTTAGCGTGACCGCCCGCGTTGTTACGCAGTACGGTTTTCTTGTCTGCTGGCAGCTGGTCCAGCTTGGTGATCAGCTCTTCAACAGGCAGATTAGCGAACTCTGGCAGGCTTTCCAGCGCAGCATTCGCGTTGTTCACGTAGGTCTGGTGGTGTTTAGTGTGATGGATTTCCATCGTCTGCTTGTCGAAATGCGGTTCCAGTGCGTCGTAGGCATACGGCAGGGATGGCAGTGTATAACTCATAATCCTCTCCATTATTGTCGGGCGGCACAGCTGTTAATGCCGCGTAAGCAGTTGGTTCATTATAGTTAATTAAATGATATTGAAAATGATTATCAATGCCGTAGTTTTTATAGGGTTATTACGATTTCGATGAATCACAAAATTGTGAGTCTGCTCACGCGCTTAACGTGCTGATTGCCACCCTCCACAAAAGTGCGGCAACCTTCTGAAGGTTCCCAAACCGCCTAATTTTTACACTCATCAAGTCGGCGGGAAGCCACCGACAATAAAAACGATGAGGATAAAAAAATGAATCATGCGATTACGATGGGTATTTTCTGGCATTTGATAGGCGCGGCCAGTGCTGCCTGTTTCTATGCCCCGTTTAAAAAGGTGAAAGGCTGGTCATGGGAAACCATGTGGTCCGTTGGCGGTACGGTCTCCTGGCTGATTTTGCCGTGGACCATCAGCGCCGTGCTGCTGCCCGATTTCTGGGGCTACTTCTCCTCCTTCAACGCCTCTACGTTACTGCCGGTGTTTCTGTTCGGCGCAATGTGGGGCATCGGTAATATCAACTACGGCCTCACCATGCGCTACCTCGGCATGTCGATGGGCATCGGCATCGCGATTGGCATTACGCTGATAGTGGGCACCCTGATGACGCCCATCCTTAACGGCCATTTCGACGTGCTGATCAACACCCAGGGCGGCCGGATGACGCTGCTGGGCGTGCTGGTGGCGGTGATCGGCGTGGGGATCGTCACCCGCGCAGGCCAGCTAAAAGAACGCAAGATGGGCATCAGGGCCGAAGAGTTCAACCTGAAGAAAGGGCTGCTGCTGGCGGTGATGTGCGGCGTCTTCTCGGCGGGCATGTCGTTTGCCATGAACGCCGCCAAACCGATGCACGAGGCCGCTGCGGCGCTGGGCGTCGACCCGCTGTATGTCGCTCTGCCAAGCTATGTGGTGATCATGGGCGGCGGCGCGCTGGTAAACCTCGGCTTCTGCTTCATTCGTCTGGCAAAAGTGAAAAACCTGTCGGTAAAAGCCGACTTCTCGCTGGCAAAACCCCTGATCCTTACCAACGTTCTGCTCTCCGCACTCGGCGGCCTGATGTGGTATCTGCAATTCTTCTTCTACGCCTGGGGCCACGCCAGCATTCCGGCGCAGTATGACTATATGAGCTGGATGCTGCACATGAGCTTCTACGTACTGTGCGGCGGGCTGGTTGGGCTGGTGCTGAAGGAGTGGAACAACGCCGGGCGTCGTCCGGTTGGCGTGCTGAGCCTGGGCTGCGTGGTGATTATTATCGCCGCCAACATTGTCGGCCTCGGCATGGCGAACTGATTACGCCGCCTTTCGACTGCGATGACGCCACTGAACCGGCGTCATCCCCACCTCGCGGTTAAACACCACCGAAAAGTAATTACTGTCCTCAAATCCGCAGCGCATCGCCACTTCGCTGACCATCAGCTCCGTATGCTGTAACAGATACTGGGCGTGGCAGATGCGCAGCTGGCGCAGGTAATGGTTTATCGTCATACCCGTCTGGGTGCGGAACTGCTGGCGCAGCGCGCGCTCGCTGCACTGCTCCTGCTCGCAGAATTTTTCCAGCACGAAACTCTTGTTCAGACTGCCCGCAAGCAGTGCGATCAGCTTATCCAGCAGCGCTTCCTGCGTGGTGGCGGAGGGATTATCCGTGGCGTAACGATGGCGCTTCAGGGTCATCACCAGCTGGGCGAAAAGCAGCTCCGACATCTGGTTCGCCACCGGGTCGCCCTTCTGGCTCTCCTGCTCCAGCTGGGAAATCGTCTGGCGCACCTGAGCCATGCCGCTGCTGCTTAAGCGCCAGTGCGGTTCGCCTCCGGCATTCAGAAATCCCGGAATGTTGCCCGCCCAGTCGACATTCAGTTTAAGCCTGTCAGGGCAGTAGATGACGTTCTGCAACACCAGATCGTTAACCGAGGCGTAGGCGTGTTTGTCTTCGGCGCGTATGTAAAACAGATCCCCGCGCGTAATGCGGTAGGGCCGGTCGTTGAGAACGTGTAAGCCATTGCCGCGCCACACCATCACCAGCTCGCAGAACTCGTGGGTGTGCTCGGCAAAGACATTTTGCGGGTAGCGGTCCGCCACCGCGACAGCCTGACTCGCGGAGGCAAAAAAATCATCTTTGCGAAGAATTAACTGAGCAGCCACACCACAACCTCTACGGCGAATAACCGGACATTATTAGCCTTTTTGCGGCAAAAAAACGGTGACTGCCCTCGCGTTACTGAAGCAACGCGTCTTTCCCCTGACGAATATCGCGCGGCGACCAGCTAAATTCCCGGCGAAACAGCGTCGAAAAGTGGTTACTGTCGCCAAAACCACAGCGATAAGCGATATCCGTGACGCTTTCGTCGGTATGGCGTAAAAGATGGCGCGCTTTGATCAGGCGCAGACGGTTAAGGTAACGCTGCGGCGTGAGCCCGGTATGCTGCTTGAGCTGACGATGCAGCGTGCGCAGCGAGAGCGAAAAGTCGTCCGCCAGCGT
Source organism: Enterobacter cloacae complex sp. P15RS (assembly GCF_014895905.1). Classification (NCBI taxonomy): domain Bacteria; kingdom Pseudomonadati; phylum Pseudomonadota; class Gammaproteobacteria; order Enterobacterales; family Enterobacteriaceae; genus Enterobacter; species Enterobacter cloacae complex sp. P15RS. Next base: position 53,311 of record NZ_JADBQL010000010.1, read on the forward strand.
TTCCCAGCAGACATCTTCAGCAAAATGATCTTCCAGCCAGGCCATGAGCTGGTTCAGCCGCGCGTCGTTATTTTCCATCCCTTCCACCAGGCTGCTGCGGCGCAGCAGCACCAGCAGCTGCATAAACAGCAGCTCGCGGGTGGCAATCGCGTGCGTCTCCTCTGCGTCCTCGCTCTGCTCCATCTGGCTCACCAGCTGACGCACCTGCTGCAACGTGGACTGATTTACCCGCCAGTGCGACGGGTAGTGGCCATCCTTCTCCTGCGGCAACAGCTGATTCAGCCCGGAGAGAAACTGGAACGCGTCCGGAGAGCGATAAAGCACGTTGGTCAGGCACAGGTTGTCGGTATGTTCATACAGGTGCCTGTCGTGATCCCGCACGAAGCACACCGTGCCGCCGCTGATGGTATACGGCTGACCGTTGAACACGTGGATGCCCGTTCCGTGCTCAACAATCACAATCTCATGAAAATCATGATGATGCTCAGGAAATGCAGCCTGAGGAAGCCGTGGCTCAATCGCGACCGGAGAAGCTCCCGAAGGAAAAAAATCGACGCTGTGCAGTACGGTCATAACGGCCCCCACCAATGAGAAAAGTTCTCAAAATAGTAATTAAGGCCTTCCACGCTCACCTTAAATTTTTGACAGTAAACCGTGCAAAAGCTGCCGGTTTTTCAAGAAACAGGCGGAAAGATCGGGAAATGCGGTCAGCGTCACACTGCCTGCAAACCCCGTCATTACTGGAAACTGTGAACTCCCTCACGTTCACCTTTGCTTTCTTGCCAGCGCGAGATTTGGGCTGTCAGTGGCGAGAAGGTGGCTATTTCTTCCCTTTCTTACACTCATCGCTAATGACTTAAGAAAGGACCCGACCATGACTTTTCGCCATTGTGTGGCTGTCGATTTAGGCGCATCCAGCGGCCGTGTAATGCTCGCCACCTGGGACTGTGACCAGCACACCCTTACGCTTCGTGAAATGCACCGTTTCGCCAATTGTCTGCAAAAACAGGACGGTTTTGTGACCTGGGATATCGATGCGCTGGAAGCGGAGATCCGCACCGGACTTCATAACGTCTGCGAAGACGGTATCCGCATCGACAGTATCGGCATTGATACCTGGGGCGTGGATTACGCGCTGCTGGACCGTCACGGCGAACGCGTCGGCCTGCCCGTCTCCTACCGCGACAGCCGCACCGATGGGCTGATGGCGCACGCCATCGCGCAGCTTGGCAAGGAGAATATCTATGGTCGCAGCGGCATCCAGTTCCTGCCGTTTAACACGCTGTATCAGCTGCGGGCGCTGGTTGAGCAACAGCCAGAGCTGGTTGAAAAGGTGGCGCATGCGCTGCTGATCCCGGACTACTTAAGCTATCGTCTGACCGGCAACATGAACTGGGAATACACCAACGCCACCACCACGCAGCTGGTCAATATCAACACCGATAACTGGGATGAACACCTGCTGGCATGGACGGGCGCCTCGCCGTCCTGGTTCGGCACGCCAACCCATCCGGGCAACGTGATCGGCCAGTGGATTTGCCCGCAGGGGAATGAAATTCCCGTTGTCGCCGTCGCCAGTCACGACACCGCAAGCGCGGTCATTGCCTCGCCGCTCGCCAGCAAAGACGCGGCCTATCTCTCCTCCGGTACCTGGTCGCTGATGGGTTTTGAGAGCAAAACGCCCTACACCAGCGACGCCGCGCTGGCCGCCAATATCACCAACGAAGGCGGTGCCGAAGGACGCTACCGCGTGCTGAAGAACATCATGGGCCTGTGGCTGCTCCAGCGGGTGCTGAAAGAGCAGAACGTCACCGACCTGCCCGCGCTTATCGCGGAAACCGAAAAGCTGAAGGCCTGCACCTTCCTGATTAACCCGAACGACGACCGCTTTATTAACCCGGTGCACATGAGCGCTGAGATCCAGGCCGCCTGTTTTGACGCGGGGCAGCCGGTACCTTCCCGCCCCGCCGAGCTGGCGCGCTGTATTTTTGACAGCCTCGCCCTGCTCTATGCCGACATCCTGAGCGAGCTGGCTGACCTTCGCGGTAAACCGTTCACTCAGTTGCACATCGTGGGCGGCGGCTGCCAGAACCAGCTGCTGAACCAGCTCTGCGCCGATGCCTGCGGCATTACCGTGGTGGCAGGCCCCGTAGAGGCTTCCACGCTCGGCAACATCGGCATTCAGCTAATGACGCTGGACGAACTATCAAACGTTGACGATTTCCGTACGGTGGTGACGGCGAATAACAGCCTGACCACCTTCACCCCCAATCCCTGCCATGACATTGCCCGCTACCGGGCGCAGTTTCAGCAAAAACGACTGACTAAGGAGCTTTGCGCATGACCACTCAACTTGAACAAGCCTGGGACCTGGCTAAACAGCGTTTCGCCGCCGTCGGCGTGGATGTCGAAGAGGCGCTGCGCCAGCTCGACCGTCTGCCCGTCTCCATGCACTGCTGGCAGGGTGATGACGTTGCCGGCTTCGAGAACCCGGGCGGTTCCCTGACGGGTGGCATTCAGGCAACGGGTAACTACCCGGGCAAAGCGCGTAACGCCACCGAACTGCGTGCGGATCTGGAACTGGCGCTGAGCCTGATCCCCGGGCCAAAACGCCTGAACCTGCACGCGATTTATCTCGAATCCGACGCGCCGGTCGCGCGTAACGAAATCAAACCGGAACACTTTAAGAACTGGGTGGAGTGGGCAAAGGCCAACCGGCTGGGACTGGATTTTAACCCGTCCTGCTTCTCGCACCCGCTGAGTGCAGACGGGTTTACCCTTGCACACGCCAACGACGAAATCCGGCAGTTCTGGATCGACCACGTGAAGGCCAGCCGCCGCGTCTCCGCGTATTTCGGCGAGCAGCTCGGCACGCCGTCAGTGATGAATATCTGGATCCCGGACGGCATGAAGGACATCACCGTTGACCGTCTGGCGCCGCGCCAGCGCCTGCTGGCCGCGCTGGATGAAGCCATCAGCGAAAAGCTGGACCCGTCGCACCATATCGACGCGGTGGAGAGCAAGCTGTTCGGCATTGGCGCAGAGAGCTACACCGTGGGCTCAAACGAGTTCTACATGGGCTACGCCACCAGCCGCCAGACCGCGCTGTGCCTGGATGCTGGCCACTTCCATCCGACCGAGGTGATCTCCGACAAAATCTCCGCCGCCATGCTCTACGTGCCGCGCCTGCTGCTGCACGTCAGCCGTCCGGTGCGCTGGGACAGCGACCACGTGGTCCTGCTGGACGACGAAACCCAGGCGATTGCCAGCGAAATCATCCGCCACGATCTGTTTGACCGCGTGCACATCGGGCTCGACTTCTTTGACGCCTCCATCAACCGCATCGCGGCATGGGTTATCGGCACCCGCAACATGAAGAAAGCCCTGCTGCGCGCCCTGCTGGAGCCAACCGCCGCGCTGAAACAGCTGGAAGAGAGCGGCGATTACACCGCGCGCCTGGCGCTGCTGGAAGAGCAGAAATCCCTGCCGTGGCAGGCGGTGTGGGAGATGTACTGCCAGCGTCACGACGCCCCGGCGGGCAGCCAGTGGCTGGACAACGTGCGGGCGTATGAGAAGGACGTTCTCGCCGCTCGTCAGTAAAAAATATCGCCCGGCAGCGCATTGCATGCCGGGCCTACAGGTAAAAGCAGGCCGGGTAAGCGTAACGCCACCCGGCATTTTCAAAGGAAACACTGTATGCAGACCATCACCACCTCCTGGTTCGTCCAGGGCATGATCAAAGCCACCTCCGACGCCTGGCTGAAGGGCTGGGACGAGCGCAACGGCGGCAACCTCACGTTGCGCCTGGACGACGCGGATATCGAGCCCTTTGCCGCCGATTTCCACCAGAAGCCGCGCTATATCGCCCTGAGCCAGCCGATGCCGCTGCTCGCCAACACGCCGTTTATCGTTACCGGTTCCGGCAAGTTCTTCCGCAACGTTCAGCTGGACCCGGAAGCCAACCTCGGCGTGGTGAAGGTGGACAGCGACGGCGCGGGCTACCACATCCTTTGGGGGCTAACGGACGACGCGGTGCCGACCTCGGAGCTGCCGGCGCACTTCCTCTCCCACTGCGAGCGCATCAAGGCGACCAACGGCAAAGACCGCGTGATCATGCACTGCCACGCCACCAACCTGATCGCCCTGACCTACGTGCTGGAAAATAATTCTGATTTCTTTACCCGCAAGCTGTGGGAAGGCAGCACCGAGTGTCTGGTGGTATTCCCGGACGGCGTCGGCATTCTGCCGTGGATGGTGCCGGGTACCGACGAAATCGGTCAGGCGACCGCGACGGATATGCAAAAGCACGCCCTGGTGCTGTGGCCGTTCCACGGCGTCTTCGGCAGCGGCCCGACGCTGGATGAAACCTTCGGCCTGATCGACACCGCCGAGAAATCCGCGGAGGTGCTGGTGAAGGTCTACTCCATGGGCGGCATGAAGCAGACCATCACCCGGGAAGAGCTGATCGCCCTGGGCAAACGCTTTGGCGTCACCCCGATGCAGTCCGCATTAGATCTGTACAACTAACAACATCGCGCCCCGCTTACCGAGACGGGGCGAAAACCACCTGCAATCCCTACAACTAACTCAAGTCAGTGGAGTAAAAGCAATGAAAATAAAAGCAAGCTTGATCCTCACCGTTGCCGCTCTGGCGTTGTCCGGTTCCGCGTTAGCAGAAGTGAAAATCGCCCTGGTGGCGAAGTCCTTAGGAAATGGATTCTTCGAAGCAGCGAACGTCGGCGCGCAGGAGGCGGCCAAAGAGTTAGGCGATATAAAAGTGATTTATACCGGCCCGACCACCACCACGGCGGAAGCGCAGATCGAGGTGCTGAACGGGCTGATCGCTCAGGGCGTGGATGCGATCGCGATCTCCGCGAACGATCCGGACGCCGTCGTGCCGGTGCTGAAAAAAGCGATGCAGCGCGGCATCAAGGTTGTGTCGTGGGATTCCGGCGTGGCGAAAGCCGGACGTCAAATCCATCTCAATCCGTCCAATAACGCCCTGATTGGCGAAACCAACGTCAAGCTCGCCGCCGATGCTCTGAAAGCGCTGAACGTGGAAAAGGGCGACGTCGCCGTGCTGAGCGCCACGCCAACCTCCACCAACCAGAACACCTGGATTGCGGAGATGAAAAAGGTGCTGCCGAAGTACCCTTCCGTCAACCTGGTGACGGTGGCCTACGGGGACGATCTCTCTGACAAAAGCTACCGCGAAGCGGTCGGTCTGCTGAAAACCTATCCGGACCTGAAGGTCATCGTCTCGCCTTCATCCGTGGGCATCGTAGCCGCCGCGCAGGCGGTAAAAGACCAGGGCAAGATTGGCAAAGTGTACGTCACCGGCTTAGGACTGCCGTCTGAGATGGCGGGCGCGGTGAAATCCGGCGCAAGCAAGAGCTTTGCCATCTGGAACCCGATCGACCTCGGCTATGCCGCAACCTACCTGGCGGATGACCTGGTGAAAGGCACGGCCACGAAAGGCGAGGCCAGCATGGGCAAACTGGGCAAAGTGAAGCTGGATGCGGACGGCAACGGCGCGATGGCCGAGCCGTTCGTCTACGATGCCAGCAATATTGATAAGTTCTCGAAAATCTTTTGATGCGATTTGTAGGCCGGATAAGCGTAGCGCCATCCGGCAAAAGGCGGGTGGCGCTGCCGCTTACCCGCCCTACACATTCCCCTGTCCAGGAGAACTATCATGACCCCATTGCTACAGCTTTCTGGCATCACGAAGGTGTTCCCCGGCGTGCGTGCCCTTGAGAACGTGCAGCTTGCGCTGTGGCCCGGCAAAGTGACGGCGCTTATCGGCGAAAACGGCGCGGGCAAGTCGACGCTGGTCAAAGTGATGACCGGCATTTATCAGCCCGACGAGGGCGAGATCCTCTACAAAGCGATCCCCGTGCACCTCCCGACGCCGGAGTCGGCGCATAAAATCGGCATCACCGCCATTCACCAGGAAACCGTACTGTTCGATGAGCTATCGGTCACCGAAAATATCTTTGTCGGTCAGTACCTTCACAAGGGCTTCCTGAAAAAGCTCGACTGGCCGGAAATGCACCGCCGGGCGCAGGCCATCCTCACGCGGCTGGAAGTGCAAATCGGCCCGCGCGCGACGCTGAAAACCCTGAGCATCGCCCAGCGTCACATGGTAGCGATTGCCCGCGCGCTCTCCTTTGAGGCGCAGGTGGTTATTCTTGATGAACCCACGGCGGCGCTGTCGCAGCATGAAATCCTCGAGTTTTACCAGATTGTGGAGCGCTTAAAGCAGGAGGGAAAAGCCATCCTGTTTATCTCCCACAAGTTCGACGAGATTTTTGAGCTGGCGGATCATTACACCATTTTGCGCGACGGCGCGTTCGTCGGCGCAGGTGCAATAAATGAGATCACCGAGGAGCGCATGGTGTCGATGATGGTCGGGCGTGCCATTACGCAAACCTTCCCGAAAATCGACTGCGAGAAGGGCGAAACGGTGCTGGAAGTGAAAAACCTTTGCCACCCGACCGAGTTCGCAAACATCTCCTTCTCCCTGCGTAAAGGCGAAATCCTTGGCTTCTACGGGCTGGTCGGTGCCGGGCGTACCGAACTGATGCAGGCGCTTTCCGGCGTTACGCGGCCAGCGTCCGGGGAAATTATCCTCAACGGCCAGCCCCGGCGCTTTCGCCAGCCTGCGGATGCCATCAAAGCCGGTATCGTCTGCGTGCCGGAAGAAAGGCAGAAACAGGGGGCGATTATCGCGCTGCCGATTGCCCAGAATATCAGCCTGCCTCAGCTCAGCACGCTCAATCCGAGCGGCGTACTGCACGATGACCGCGAATGGAAGCTGGCAGACGAGTATGCCAAACGTCTGCACGTGAAGGCCTTCAGCTGGAAGCAGGCGGTGGAGACCCTCTCCGGCGGGAACCAGCAAAAGGTCGTTATCGGCAAATGGCTGGCAACGCACCCTGATGTGATCATCCTTGATGAGCCGACAAAAGGCATTGATATCGGCTCAAAGGCAGCCGTTCATCAGTTTATGTCCGAGCTGGTCAGTCAGGGGCTGGCGGTGATTATGGTCTCGTCCGAACTGCCGGAAGTGATGGGCATGGCGGACCGCATCATCGTAATGCACGAGGGGCTGATGGTCGCCGAATACCAGGCGGGAGATGCGACGGCGGAAACCATCGTCAGCGCCGCCAGCGGTGCAAAACAGGAGGCGGCATAAATGCTGAGCTCACTCTTAAAACACCGTGAAGCGCTGCTTGGCGCGGTGATTGTACTGCTGGTCGTCGCCATCGGCAGCCGCGTGCCGTCGTTTGTCGCGCCGGGCAACCTGGTGGAAATGTTTAACGACACCGCCATTCTGATCGTCCTCGCGCTCGGGCAGATGATGGTGCTGCTCACCAAAGGCATCGACCTGTCGATGGCGGCCAATCTTGCCCTGACCGGGATGATTGTCGCCCTGATTAACTTCCATTACCCGGACGTGCCCGTCTGGGCGCTGCTTATCCTGGCAAGCGCGCTTGGGCTGCTGATGGGCGCGATGAACGGCCTGCTGGTGTGGAAGCTGGGCATTCCGGCGATTGTGGTGACGCTCGGCACCATGAGCATCTACCGCGGAATTATCTTTTTGCTCTCCGGCGGCGGCTGGGTGAACGCCAACCAGATGAGCGCCGACTTCCTCGGGCTGCCGCGTGCCTCTTTGCTGGGCTTGCCGGTACTGAGCTGGTGCGCCATCGCCGCGCTGCTGCTGGTGGGCTACTTCCTGCGCTACAGCCGCACCGGACGGGCGCTCTATACCGCAGGCGGCAACGCGACGGCGGCGTACTATACCGGGATCAACGCCGGGAAAATGCAGTTCATCAGCTTTTGCCTCTCCGGACTGCTGGCCGGGTTCTGCGGCTACCTGTGGATCTCGCGCTTTGCCGTTGCGTATGTCGACGTCGCTAACGGTTTTGAATTACAGGTGGTGGCCGCCTGCGTGATTGGCGGGATCAGTACCATGGGCGGCACCGGGCGCGTGCTCGGCTGTCTGTTTGGCGCCCTGTTCCTCGGGGTGATTAACAACGCCCTGCCGGTGATCGGCGTCTCGCCGTTCTGGCAGATGGCCATTTCCGGCACGGTAATTGTCGTTGCAGTGCTGCTGAACGAGCGCGGCAACAGGCGCAAAGGCAGGCTGATCCTGCGCGACGCCGCGCTGGCGCGTCAGAAACTGGCGGTGAAATCATGAGCAAAATGATGACATCTGAAGCGATCGAACCGACCTCTGCGACGGGCATCTTCCGGCGCCTGCTGTGCTGGGAAGGTTTCCTGCTGGCGGTGACGCTGGCGGTATTCATAGTGAACGCGCTCGCCTCGCCCTACTTCCTCAACGTCTGGAACCTCTCCGATGCGACGTTCAACTTCACCGAAAAGGCGATCATCGTGCTGCCGATGGCGATGCTGATTATCGCCCGGGAAATTGACCTGTCGGTGGCCTCCACCATCGCGCTCAGCTCCACGGTGATGGGATTTTGCGCGGCGGCGGGCGTCGATACGCCGCTGCTGGTCTGCGTGGGACTTGGCGTCGGGCTGCTGTGCGGACTGTTTAACGGCATCCTGGTGACGCGCTTTAATCTGTCGTCCATCGTCATCACCATCGGCACCATGAGCCTGTACCGCGGGATCGCCTACATCCTGCTCGGAGACCAGGCGCTGAACAGCTATCCGGAGAGCTTCGCCTGGTTCGGCCAGGGCTACGTCTGGGGCGCGCTGTCGTTTGAGTTCGCGCTGTTTATCGTGCTGGCCGCTCTGTTTGCCTTTGTGCTGCACCGCACCAACTTTGGCCGCCGCACCTACGCCATCGGCAATAACCCGACCGGCGCGTGGTACTCCGGCATCAACATTAAACGCCACAATCTGATGCTGTTCGCGCTGGTGGGGCTAATGTCCGGCCTGGCGTCAGTGCTGCTCACCTCGCGTCTGGGCAGCACTCGCCCGACGATTGCGATGGGCTGGGAGCTGGCGGTGGTGACGATGGCGGTGCTCGGCGGCGTCAATATTCTCGGCGGGTCCGGCAGCATGGTGGGCGTGATTATCGCCGCCTTCCTGATGGGGCTGGTGACCTTTGGCCTGAGCCTGCTCAACGTGCCCGGCATTGTGATGTCGGTGATTATCGGCGCGATGCTGATTGTGGTGATTTCACTGCCGATTATTACCCGCCGGGTGATGCAGCGAAGACGGATCTCATAGCCGGGTGGAGCTGCGTTTACCCGGCCTGCTTAACCGTAGGCCCGCGCAAGCGCAGCGCCGCCGGGCATAAAATTCACAGTAATTAAGGAGAATTATCATGAGCTTTATGTTGGCACTTCCAAAAATCAGCCTGCACGGCGCGGGGGCAATTGGCGATATGGTCAACCTGGTGGCGAACAAGCAGTGGGGAAAAGCGCTGGTTGTCACCGACGGCCAGCTGGTCAAGCTCGGCCTGCTCGACAGCCTGTTTACCGCGCTGGACGCCCATCAGATGGCGTATCACCTGTTCGATGAGGTGTTCCCGAACCCGACGGAGGCGCTGGTGCAGAAAGGCTTTGCCGCTTACCAGGACGCGGAATGCGATTACATCATCGCCTTTGGCGGCGGCAGCCCAATTGATACCGCCAAAGCGATAAAAATCCTCACCGCCAACCCGGGTCCATCAACCGATTATTCCGGCGTCGGCAAGGTGAAAAACGCGGGCGTGCCGCTGGTGGCCATCAACACCACCGCGGGCACGGCGGCGGAGATGACCAGCAACGCGGTGATCATCGATTCCGCGCGTCAGGTGAAAGAAGTCATCATCGACCCGAACATCATCCCGGATATCGCCGTGGACGATGCCAGTGTGATGCTCGATATTCCGGCCTCCGTGACCGCCGCAACCGGCATGGACGCATTAACCCACGCCATTGAAGCCTACGTGTCCGTTGGCGCGCACCCGCTGACCGATGCCAATGCGCTGGAGGCGATTCGCCTGATCAACCTCTGGCTGCCGAAAGCGGTCGACGACGGTCATAACCTGGAAGCGCGCGAGCAGATGGCCTTCGGTCAGTACCTGGCGGGTATGGCGTTTAACAGCGCCGGGCTGGGGCTGGTACATGCTCTGGCGCACCAGCCGGGCGCAACGCACAACCTGCCTCATGGCGTATGTAATGCCATCCTGCTGCCGATCATCGAAAACTTTAACCGCCCGAACGCGGTCGCGCGTTTTGCCCGCGTGGCGCAGGCAATGGGCGTTGACACGCGCGAAATGAGCGACGAAGCCGCCAGCATGGCAGCGATTCAGGCGATTCGTGAGCTGAGCGCCCGCGTCGGCATTCCGTCCGGCTTCAGCCAGCTCGGCGTCACCAAAGCCGACATTGAAGGCTGGCTGGATAAAGCCCTCGCCGATCCGTGCGCGCCGTGCAACCCGCGCACCGCCAGCCGCGACGAGGTCCGCGAGCTGTATCTGGAGGCATTATGATCCGCAAAGCGTTTGTGATGCAGGTAAACCCGGACGCGCACGAAGAGTACGCCCGACGCCACAATCCGATCTGGCCCGAACTGGAAGCGGTGCTGAAAGCCCACGGCGCGCACCACTACGCCATTTATCTCGACAGAGAACGCAACCTGCTGTTTGCGACGGTGGAGATTGAGTCGGAGGAGCGCTGGAACGCGGTGGCAAATACCGACGTCTGCCAGCGCTGGTGGAAACATATGGCTGACGTCATGCCGTCGAACCCGGATAACAGCCCGGTGAGTTCGGATCTGAAGGAGGTGTTTTACTTAGCGTAACGGCAAAGCGGGTGATGCAACGCACGCGTCACCTGCTTTTAGCGCAAAGTTCTCAATCCATAAACTACCGTATCATGCTCCCAGATGATGGTTTCGTTCCTCTCTTTCGCATCGTGACAGTACTGTTCAATAACGGCAATCTGCTCGGGCGATAACGCACAAAACGGTTTCGTATAACGATAGATATTGAGCTCTTCTAGTGAGCAAACGCGTCTGGCATTCTCAAACAGCCCTACCTTTTTCATCACCTTAAGCAGATTAATATCAAGGGCTTCGATGATAAGTTCAATCTTGTTTATCTTGACTCTTATCGTATCAATCGCCGTTCTTGCGTCATTCACGTTTGGCGCTTTAACCCAGATAGGTTCGTGATGGAAAATACGGTTTCGATACTCTCTCAGTTCAAAGATGAGATCGATCAGCGCTTTTCTGACTTTTTGCGGGTTCGTGTTAATTCTGGCGTAATTTTTAAAGACTTTACTCAATGATTTTGGCCATAAATACCCATGGTTATCTCGCGGCGCGGGAGCGTTAAATTCATTGTTCAAAACATAATGCCAGGTACTAAAATCCGTTGAGGCAATAATCCGATCGTGACTCCATTCCGGGACCGGTTGCACCTGAGTATAAGCTCCTCGCCTGCGTCCCATCTCTTTTTTGCGCCATTCACGGGTAAGGCACTCTTTAGCCTTCTCGATGTTTTTATAGAAATGACACTCATCCCGATCTTTTGTGCAGTGAATCGTTTCCCACCACATATCGCCAAATCTCATCCTGGCTTCTCTGTCGACGGCGTTTCTTAAAGAGATCTCAAGGTTTTGGAGGAGAGGATAAATGGACGCTGCTGCATGCTGAGACCAGATGTATATACCGTATAATTCGCATTCATTATTTGGACGAAACGTTGTGCGATATCCGTCCAGACGTATTGATGAGATCAATGAAATAATCGGTTTATAATTAGTGACTTGCGGCATTTTTTCGTGCTCCCAGAACGATGTGCCGAAGCATACCATAGACCTGTAGATACAGTTGACGGTGGATCCTTCAACCGTTAGAATTTGGTCCTGAAAGCCTGTACTGTCTACTTCCCCTTTTTATAGGTTCTGGTTGCGTACACCATAGGCAAAGCGATTTATGAAACCCACCTCTGGTGGGTTTCGTCGTTTTACAGCGCCTATGCCTGGTTCGCCTCCACCGTGTTACTTCGTGCAGCAATCTCCCGCCTGCTGCTCAGCGTAAACGCCGACACCACCGTAATCGCCAGCACGAAACAGCCCAGCATCAGGTACGTCTCCTGAAAGCCGATCCGGTCATACATATTTCCGGCAAAGGCGGAGAGGAAAATCGCTGCCGACTGTTTGGCAAACTGGAAGCCAATCAGGTAGATAGTGGCCGACAGGCGCGTATCAAACACTCCGGTAATGTATTTGAATGCCCCCACCAGCAGGAACGGGACCTCCAGCGCGTGCAGCATCTTCAGGGCGATCACCTCCACGGCGGTGGTGGCAAACGACGAACCGATGATGCGCGTCGCCATAATTACTCCGGCAATCAGCAGCGTGTTTTTCGCGCCGATGCGGTTAATGATCCACGGCGAGCAGAACATGATGATGGCGTTACAAACCTCCCCCGCCGTGGTGGCAAAACCGAACGCCCGGGTGCCCGCTTCCGGCGTGGCGAAGAAGGTTTTAAAGAAGGTGGCAAACTGCTGGTCGAAAACGTCATACACGCAGGCCACGCCAATCACGTACAGAATGAACATCCACATTCTGCGCTGGCGGAACAGGTTGAACACGGTTTTAGCGGTGATCTGCGGCTGGTTCGCGCCCAGGGCGTTCATGACCTGCGCCGTCTGGTTGGGCTTCGGTTTCGCGACCACCAGCAGCAGCATCAGCAAAAGCGCCGCCGCCGATCCCATCCAGAAAACATACGAAGGGTCGATGCCAAACAGAATGCCGCCCGTTGAGGCGCACAGCCCCCAGCCGAGGCAGCCAAACATGCGCGCCTTGCCGTACTCAAAGAAGCTGTTGCGGCTCACGCGTTCAATGTAGGCCTCAATCGCCCCGGATCCGGCTGAAAAAACAAAGCCGATATACAGCCCGCCGCTCAGCGCGCCCAGCCAGATATTGGTTTTTAACAGTGGCGCGAAGACGTACAGAAAAAACGGCGCGAACAGAAACAGCAGCACTGAGATTATCCACAGCAGGTGTTTTTTCAGCCCCAGCTTGTCCGAAATGACGCCCAGCACCGGCTGGAAGGCAATGGCCGACAGCGAGATGCAGGAGAAGACAATCCCGGTATGGGTTTTGTTCAGACCGATGATGTCCGACAGCCAGATCGGCAGGAACGGAAAGCAGGTGGCCATGATGAAGAAGTAGAGAAAGAAGAACAGCCCGAAGATCCAGAAATTAGGGTTGTCTTTGTGGGTACAGGTTGTTGTGTTCATTATTTTTATCCTCAACGGAGGGCCGGCTGCCCGGCCCGTCACCTTTACACGCGTTCCACGCCAATCAGAATGGCGGTTTCCGGATCCAGAATCGGCAGCGTAATACCCGCCCGCATCAGCCATTCGCCGCTTGCCGTTTGCGGGGCTTCCATCCACGCCGGCAGCTTACGCATGGTGTGCCCACCCTCGCCCGTGATCTGAATGTTCGGGTGATCCAGCAGCGTGATGCGGTACTGCGCGCTGGCGTCTAACCCCGGCATGCGCAGCGGCATCATCAGGGTGTAATCCGGCATCGCGAGCTGGCTGACCATAAACAGCCCCTGCGTTTTGTCTTCACTCACTATACCCTGCGCCAGCGTGGTGGCATCCGGCATGTCCACGCGCCACTGGATACCGTGATGAATCACCTCGCGCCACCGCTTATACAGCGCGGCGTAATGGCGATAGCCCTCACGCTCCTGCGCATCCACGGTGAGCGGATCCAGCTCCAGCCCCATATGCCCAAACAGCGCCGTCAGCCCACGGAAAGCGATGCTGTGCTGGCGGAAGGTGGCGTGACATTTATGATGACCGATATGCGCCCCCATCACCTCCGGCGGGAAGAAGTAGCTCATGCCGCGCTGGATCGTGTTGCGCTCCAGCGCGTCGTTGTTATCAGACGCCCAGAAGCGGTGGCTGCGGGTCAGCACTTCATAATCGATTCGCCCCCCGCCAGAGGAGCAGGATTCAAACTCAATGTGCGGGAAACGCTCGCCCAGCACGTCCAGCAGGCGGTAAAACTGGCGGGTCTGCGCGTCGGCGGCGGCTTTACCGTTATGCCCGGGCTGCACCAGCTCGCGGTTCATGTCCCATTTCACGTAGTCGACAGCATGTTCGCCCAGCAGCCAGCTCATGCGCTCCACGAGATAATCAAAGGCCTGCGGGATGTTCAGGTTGAGCACCAGCTGGTGCCGCCCGGTCGCCTGCGCGTAGCCCGGCAGCGCCAGCACCCAGTCAGGATGCGCGCGATACAGATCGGAATTCGGGTTAATCATCTCCGGCTCGATCCAGATGCCAAACTCCATGCCGAGCCGTTTAACGTGACTGATGACCGGCGTCAGGCCGTTCGGGTATTTTTTCTCATCCAGGTACCAGTCGCCCAGCGCGGCATGGTCGTCGTTGCGGCCTTTGAACCAGCCGTCGTCAATAATAAAGCGCTCCACGCCCAGCGCGGCGGCCTCATCGGCCATACGCATGATGTACTCCGGGTCGTGGCTGAAGTAGATCCCCTCCCAGGTATTGAGGTGTACCGGGCGCGGTTTGTTTTCCGGGAAGCGGATGATGTTGTCGCGCAGGTAGCGGTGGAATTGCTGGCTCATGCCGTTCAGCCCGTGCGGGGAGTAGCTGGCATACAGGCGCGGCGTCCAGAGCGTTTCGCCCTCTTCAATCGCCATTTCACCCGGCAGGTAAAGCGCTTCGGCCTGTATATAACGGCGACCATCGGTTTTCGCTTCGGCGCGCAGGCGGTGGTTGCCGCTCCAGCCCAGATGCACGCCCCAGACGTCGCCCTGCATTTCGCTGAACGATGGCGTACCGGCGATCAGCGCCGGGAAATGTTCGTGGGACGTTTTACCCCGACGGTTTTCAATGACAACGCTGTCGTGCTCAAGCGTGACGCGGTGCGGCTGAAATTCCCTGATCCAGCGTCCGTGAAAGGCCATTACCTCCTGCGCGCGCTCGGCCACCGGCAGCGTGACGGCGAATCGGTCCACCTGCCACGCCTGCGCTTTCAGGTTGGTTAACCCGTGGCGCACCACCAGTACACCGCTGGCCTCCAGCACCAGCTCGCTGGTCAGGCGCAGGCCCGCCTGTTTATCCTCCGCCGTTACCGTCAGGGTGTGTCCCTGCTGCTGCACGTCTGTGGTGGTAAAGACCGGGGAACCGTCCAGCCCCTGGCGATGCCCCTCAATACCGGGCGAGCCAAACAGCCCGTGCCCCAGCTCGGCCATCAACGTCACCGGAGAGTCCACGTCCAGCCTGCCGTTTGCCACCGGCCGCGCCAGCGTAGCGACATCCTGCGGCGAAAAGTGGTGAAGGTGCGGCCCCCAGTAGAGAATTTCGGCGAACGGATAGGTTTTTAGCACCACGTCAACCGTGGTGCTTTCGAGTCGTAATATGGCATCTTGCATCAGACATCTCCTGTCGTCGGGATGCCTTGAGTGTTGATCCGAAACGTTTCGGATACAAACCAAAACGTTTCGGATCTGTGATCGGGTTTGGAAATTTGCCCGGTTTAGGCCGTCTGGCCCGGGAAGAATTCCGGCTGCCAGAGCACCTGGAGCCGTTCGACGTCATCGCCGTTGATCAGCTGGCGCACCATGTCCGCAATCTGCTTTCCAACGCCCTGGCGGGTGGACTGGATCACCGCCGCCACATCGATATCGACAATGCTGTCCTGCGGTAAACCGTCGTAAACCACCAGCGAGATGGCATCGTCACCGAACAGGCGCCCCATCTGCGCCAGCGCCATCGCCGCGCCGTCGCCGTGGGTGTTGCAGTCGGTAATGATGGCCGTGGGAGGCTGCGGCAGGGAGAGAAGTTCTTGCGTGGTCGCATAGCCTACGCGGCGCGAAGGGGGCATGGCGCGCAACCATTCGCTGGAGAGCCCGGCTTCCCGCAGCGCGTCCAGATAGCCCTGCCGCCGCTGGGTGATGAATGCCTGATTATTGCTTTCGCCCAGCAGGGCGATGCGCTGATGGCCTTTCTCAATCAGCCAGCGGGTGGCCTGGTATGTGCCGACATAGTTGTCGAAATCGAACCACGCGTAAGGCTGTGGCAGCTGGCTGCGGCCAAGCGCCAGGAACGGGAATCCGGCGGCCTGAAGCTGTTCAAGACGCGGATCGCGATCCAGCGTATGGGCCACAATCAGCGCATCCACGCGCCGGCTTTGCACCATGCGCATATAACTGTGTTTGTCCGCCAGATCGTCGTCAGCAATGAGCAGCAGGTCGATCTCATGTCGCGCCAGTTCGTGGCTAATTTCGCCGACCATGTCCATAAAAACGCTGTTATTGAGCGGAACAGGATGCACGGGAAAAACGAGGCCGACGGCATCAATTTTGCCCATCTTCAGGCGGCGCGCGAACGTATTGGGTCGGTAGCCACGGCGCTGGGCCTCCGCCTCCACGCGGGCGCGCGTCTCAGCAGAGACGTCGTCATACCCGTTGAGGGCACGGCTGACGGTAGTGACGGACAGCCCCAGTTCTTTAGCAATGGCTTTGAGCGACATGATTTTCCGTATCTTCGTTAATTTTGTTCCGCCACCAGAAGGGCGTGCGTATCCGGCTCCAGCGCCTTAAAGATATGCGGCTGGTCGGCGGGGTAGCAAATGTAATCGCCCGGGCCGAGTTCTTCCGCCGCGTCGATCAGGCCGACCATCGCCCGCCCCTGGGTCACGATAATGTGCTCAACCGACCCCGGCGGATGCGGCTGGGAAATACGGTCTGCGCCCGGCTGCGTCAGCAGCAGATAGATATCACGACGCGCCCCCGGCGGACACGCCGCCAGCAAAATCGCCTCGTAGTTCGCCTGCCCGGCAACCACCTTTGTGCCCTCGCCGCGGCGGATCACCTGCGTGACGGGCTGCTGCGGCTCCAGTAACCGGGCAAACGGAATATCCAGCGCCACGCAAAGCGACCAGAGCGTTTCCAGGCTGGGATTGCCGTTGCCAGATTCCAGCTGAGAAAGCGTGGATTTGGCGATCCCGGCACGGCGGGCAATTTCCGCCAGCGATAGCCCGGTTCGCAGGCGTTCCCGCACCAGGCTTTTGGCGATCACGCTGATTGGCTGCGTCATAAAAACGGCCTCTGTCTCTCTATAACGAACGATTCGTTCATCTTGTAAAACGATTTTGATGCGTTCATTATAATGGAAATACGTTCGATATGGCTAAAAGGGTATGAAGAATCACCTCTCTTGTCTGAAAGGCGACACGATAAAAGCGATAATTTTGGTCTGCCTCGCGGTAGGCGTGGTCGGCATGTCTTACGGCTCGCTGGCGATGGCCTACGGCTTCCCGCTGTGGGTGCCGTTTGTGCTTTCCCTCACGGTGCTGGCGGGCGCATCCGAGTTTATGTTCATTGGCATCGTGGCGAGCGGCGGCAATCCGCTGGCAGCGGCGGCGGCCGGTTTGCTGGTTAACGCCCGCCATGTGCCGTTCGGCGTGACGGTACGTGAGCTGGTGGGCAAGCGCGGCCTGAGCTTTCTGGGCTGTCATATCATGAACGATGAAAGCGTGGTGTTCGGCCTGTCGCAAAAAACCGCCGAGCAGCGTAAGGCGGCCTACTGGCTGTGCGGGCTAGGCGTGGCAATCATCTGGCCGCTGGGGGCGGTGCTGGGGGCAATGGTCGGCAAGCTGCTGCCGGACCCGGAGACCATCGGGCTGGACGCGGTGTTTCCGGCGATCCTGCTGGCGTTAGTCGTGCCGGCATTTAAAAACCGCACCACGCTGATCCGCGCCTGTAGCGGCGCGGTGTTGTCGCTGGCAGCGGTGCCGTTTGCGCCGGTGGGCCTGCCGGTGCTGCTCTCTTTGCTCGGTCTCGCCGCGAGGAAAAAATAATGGAAAACATGACGGTCTTTATTCTCGGCATCGCCATTCTTTCTGCCGGAACCTATCTGATGCGTCTTGGCGGGGCAAAGCTCGGCAACCGGCTGGCGCTTTCTGAAAGATCGCAGGCGCTGCTTTCCGATGCGGCTACCGTTTTGCTGTTCTCCGTCGCGCTGGCAACAACGTTTTATGAAGGGGAACATTTTGCGGGGATGGCGCGCGTGCTGGGCGTCGGGTTCGCTGTGTTTCTGGCCTGGCGAAAAATGCCGTTAATTGTGGTGATCGTCGCGGCGGCGGTGGTAACGGCGCTGCTGCGTCTGGCGGGGATCCACTAAAAGAAATGCCCGGCATAGGCGGTCTGCCGGGCATCAGCGGGGATTACTGCGCCGGAAGGGTGTCGGCGCTCAGCGTCAGCGTCTCGGTAAAATCGGTCTCGTTGGTTGTGCTAAAAGCTTTATCTGACAGGTAGGTTGTCACCATCATCGTTGCGGTGAACTGCTCCCCCGCGACTTCCGTTCCGTTAACGGCAGCCAGCGTTTTTTCCGGCGGTAACGTCACCTCTGACGCTCCACCCTGAACGGCCACCGCGCCAGTATCAACAGCGGCCAGTTGCACCGTATTCCCGTCCACGCGGCCATCCCTGAACGCAATCTTCATTGCGCCGTTATCTGAATATCGCCAGGCCCTGTTTTGTCGGGCCGCGCCGGTGATGGAGATGCGCATTTTACGCGCATCCGGGCATATCACCGACACCTGAAGTTCCCGCGTGACCGAGGCATAACCGTTATAGACCTGGCCCACATGCTCAGCAGAACCCTTTCGTATATCCTCTTTACGGTAACGACCATAGTCGACGGTCTTTACGGCGGACATCATTTCACACTCGCCCTCATCGGCCTGCGCGGCTGCCGGCATCCCCGCCCCGCCGCAAAGCAGCGCGACCATCATCACGTACTTATGAACGTTATTTAGAGACATGTCCCTGTCACCTCTTCATAGAATTTATTCGGTTCTGCCTCCGGCAGGGTATACGTCAGCCTGCAACGCCCCTCATCCAGCTTCGCGTAGAGCTGCTGGTTGGCGGAGATATCGTTGAGGAAGATCACGCCGTCTTCGGGTGCTGTCGTGACGTACTCACCCGCTCCGTCCACGATAGAGACGCCTTACGGCAGCGGCGTACCGTCCGCGCGGCTGATAGCCAGCAGCACGCGGCGCTGGCTTAACGTCGCAAACTCCCACTTCGCCACGGCACCGTGAGAAGCCTTGATCGCCGTTCTGCCGTTTCGCACATCCAGGTTGCCAGGCAGTTTTTGGGTGTTGACCTCAATCGTGCTTTCGCGGAACGGTGACAGCGCAGGGATCACCGCCTGGCCCCATTTATCCGTCCATACCGGACCACGTGCGGTGCCAATCTCGACGCCTGACACCGGTTTATCCAGCTTAGCGATGGCATAGGTGTCAGCCACGCGGTAAGGCGAGAAGGTCACGCCATCGCCGTGCGCCACAATCCCGCCGCTCAGCGCTGCGGAGTAGTTGGTATTGCTGTCGTTATCGCCCCCTGCCGCCAGCGACAGGCTGGTGTAATGCAGGTTGCTGCTCAGCGAGCTGTCCCAACTGGTGGTGTTATTGTCCTGATCCTGAGAAACGCCAACCGTGTACTGGTTCGCCTCGTTAAGCGATCCCATTGCGCGCGTGCCGTACGAGCTCTTACCTTCACTCTCACGATACCAGGAGCTGGTATTTACGCCCGTACGTCCAAGTGGGATCGACACGTTCACGTAAAACAGATCGTTATCGCTGTCATCGTTACGACTGACGTCCGATTCCCAGTTCACGCTTACGTTAAAATACTTAAAGGACTGCGACCACGAAGAGATGAAGCGGCGGCTGTCGTACTCGCTGTTCCAGCTCTCGTTGCGGTAGTAGCTGAGGGAGAAACGGCCGAGCAAGCTACTAGACCAGTTGATACCCACGTTGGTGTCATATTTGGTTTGCGACATATCGTCGTCGTCACCGTACAGCTCCGTCATCTCGCGATAATCCGGCGTGCCGTAGCTGCCGCCCATCGAGAGGCCGATGCCCCACGGCAGAGAATATCCCAGGTCGAGCGTGGTTTTGTTGCCGTCCGTTTGCGACTGGTTGTCTATCGACGCCAGAAAACCGAGCGAGGCATACAGGTTCTGCATCGGTACGGTGTCCAGATTGCCGGAGAAACCGTAATAGTGATTATCCGCCATCACCATTCCGGCGAGGAAATTGACGCGCTTGTTGATGGACCAGCCGTTATTGGCAGAGACCACCCACGGTTTTTCGTAGCGCGAATCCATGTCGTCTTCAACACGGCCTACCGCCATGGTAAAGCCCGGTGCGCGGCCCACGTGGTTGCTGCGGAACGTACTCGCCGACACGGTAAAACGGTTTTCGCTGCCGTCTGTCTCGGTCACCGTCACGTTCAGGTCGGTGTTGAGGTTAGCCAGCGGTACGTCATCCAGGTTAAACGGCCCGGCAGGCACCAGCGTCGAGTAAATCAACTGTCCGCCCTGGCGGATATCTACACGCGCCTGAGGGTTGCGGGCGATGCCGCTGACTTCCACGCCCGTACCGCCCTGAGGCAGGAGGGCGGTATCCGGCATCATCTGTACCCCATAGATAGACGGAATACTGAAGCGGCTGTTGGCCACGTTAATCTGGCCGCCCTGCACCATCACGCCATAGTCGGTGAAGGTACGCTGGGCGTAAGTATAAAGGGATTCAACGTCAAAGCTTTGATCGCTACCGTCGCTGACGAACTGCGTGCTGCGCACAATCCAGTCCCCGGCGTTAAAGCCCATTTCGAAGGTGGACTGAAAACGGTCGGCCTTTTCATCGTCATACTGGTTGTGGGTACCGAACATGGAATAATTCAGCATCGCCGCACGGCCACCCTGAACTTCCGCGAACTGGCGCCCGAAATCAGGATCCAACGCTTCTGGTGGAACCACGACCGATATCTCTTCAATATCCGGTGAAGACTGAATAGTCGATCCGGACCAGTACTGATGAATTTTAGGGCAGGTACCGCGTCTGGTTTTTTTAATCAGACCCGCATTTTCCAGAAACTCGTCATCAATACAGGGCGTACCGTCCTCATCAAATTTCACCGGCATCAGCGTTCGCTTATTCCCGTTAATATTCACGGTTACGTTATGGTAGCCGGGAGAAAAACGAGGAGCCATGGAGTAGTATTCAGCAATCGCAGGATCCAGCCCCTGATTTTTTAATGCGTCGGTGTCGAATATCGCTCTCGCCAACTCCATTGATTCATTTGCGGTGGGGTTTATTTCCGCCCGAATGCTGAAAGCCAGCGCCGTAAGGCAAAACGCCAGCATTCCCTTTTTACAGGAAACCGTTAACATAACCACTCCATGTGCTGTTAAATTAATTGTTATTTTAAATCGGCAATATAACTATTCGTTTTGTAGCCATAACGGGTAGCGGGATAAATTTCAATCTGCTTTTCTGAGGGCGTTATTTTCCCTTTTACGCTTACCGTCATTTTTTCGCCAGGCAATATATAGGACTTCGAGAATTGTGCAGCCGTACCTGATGGCAATAATTTTGCTTTTTGTTCCATACGCACAACGTAAGGGGTTTTATTCTCGACGGTGACGCTGCCGTTGTTAACCTGCCATTTTAAGTCTTTCCATGGCTCCAGGTTTACCGCCAGCCCGGCCGGACGAATAATAACGGGCAGGTTCTGGCTAAAGGTGACCTTCACCTTGTTTTTCTCACGCTGCGGAATAGCGGTAAAAATAACGCGCTTTAAATGTTCCACCTTCAGCGGCTCGGCGCTGTTTTTCAGCACAAAACGCACGCGCTGGGTTTTACCCGCGTCCACGCGCACCACCGGCTGCGTCACAATCAGGCCGGGTTTAGGATCATCTGGCAAATCAATCAGTTTCGTGTACAACAACTGGGCGTCGGCATCCGTGTTTTTGACGTCCATGCTGGCGCCCTGCTCGTCTTCTTTCACAATCAGCAGTGAGGTTTCCGGCACCATTCCGGCTGCCAGCGTGTTAAAAGAGGCGAACAGGCAGGCACAAATCAGCGTTCTTTTTAAAAGCGGCATAATATTAGTCCATTAATATTGAAATAACACTCCACTGACGTGGAGTGTTTAGTCTGTGACGTTATTACAGATAAACCAGCTCTACGTTGGTTAAACCGTCCAGCGTGGCTTCGTCGACAATATTGAGATCGTTGGTTGGGTTGATCTGCGCCCTGATGCCAACGTTGAAGTTAATCTGTTTCTGTGCAACAGGTGCATTACCACTCTCACTGTCGGTGAAAGAGTACGTCTCACTTTTATCCGTAGCAATTTGCATATAATGCATGCCGGATTTTGTACCCCAACCAGAAGTTGCGCCTGCAACCTTCGTGTAAATTGGATACAGATTATCACCCGTATCATTTGTCGCTGTACCCGCATCCGTCTGAATACCCATTGCATAAGCACCAATCTTCTGGCCGTTATACATACCCAACCCTGCTGTATTTTCAATGGTTGTTGCAAAATCCAGATCGCCAAAATTGACAGGCAGTGTTGCGGTTGGCGCTGAGTCAGCATGCGCATCGTTAAACGTCACGCCAATACGTGTAGGGGATTCGCAGGAGATGGAAATAGGGATAATTTTAGTCTCCGCCAGAGCTGTTGCCGTGGTGTCATTCAAAGAGGCAGCTTTTATCGTACCATAATCAGCAATACCGCCCCCGCTCACAAAAGAAGGCGTACAGGAAGCTGGCACAATTTTACCTGTAACCTGAATATCAATGCTGGATGCCGCCATGGCAGAAGACGCCGCTACAGCCAGCACGGACGCCAGCATCCCTTTTTTAAACATCGCGTTCATTTAATTTCCTTATATAAGTGAAATACAAAATAAACCAGATAATAAATATCTGGCCTGGGGTTATTACCTAAAACAGCTTGTTTTGGGAAAATAGCATCACAGATAAACTCGATCAATGCTTCAAAATCCTTTTAGGATTTACACCTGAGGAATTCCTTAAAACTCAAGATCAATTATATTTACACTGAATGTGAAACCGGTAATACAGCATCAAAAAAACACAATTCATTCTTTTGATAAATATATGCAGAAAGCTGGTCTGACCTTATATTTGAAATGTGTATGGAACTGCTCTATTTCAAACAAAAGTAACTAAAGATGGGAAACTTTTACAGTTATTGTTTCGTTAATCAGGAATATCCTGGAAGACAGGCGGGAGATTCAGGGAAGGAACAGCAGATAGTAAACCTGTCCCGGCTCCGAAGAGCAGGGACAGCGGCAGCATAACTTATTTGTTGAGTTCAGCGGTCATGTGTACGCGGTTACCGGTGAACGCCTGGGTAATTTTATAGGATGACGCGCCTGCTTCCTGAGCCTGTGCGGCGATTTTAGCTTCAGCACCGTCCAGCGTAGAGGCGGATGCGGTCACTGTCTGCGCAGCGAAAGAACCAAAAGAAGTAGCCAGAGCGATTACTGCGACAAAAGTTTTGATGCTTTTCATGAGATAAACCCTTTCGTTAAGTTGTTTTGGTAAGGCACCGTGCCTTGATGAGATAAATAGTAGTCCTCATCCCGATCAACTAAAAGCGGAAGGATTTGCCTATATTATTCAAAATTACTGATCAACTATTAACCGCTGAGGATGGGTGTAAATGGTTGCTCTTCCCGGCTTGCAGAACCCCACCAGCGTCAGGTTACAGCGCTCCGCCACGTCCACCGCCAGCGTGGTTGCCGCCGACACCGCAAACAGGATTTCCACGCCGCACATGGCGGACTTTTGCACCATCTCATAGCTGGCACGGCTCGAGACTAACGCCGCGCCCTGCCGCCAGACGTTGTTTTCCCGTGCGCGGCGGCCTAACAGCTTGTCCAGCGCCACGTGGCGGCCAACGTCTTCATGCCCGCCTGCAATACTTCCTGACGGCAATACCCACGCCGCCGCGTGGGTACAGCCGCTGAGCTGGCCGATGGGCTGAACGTCGTTCAGATGCTCAAGCGCCCGGTCAAGATGCGCCAGATTAAACGTCTGGGTGAACGGCAGGGGAACAATCGGTTTGCCAATATCGTTAAGCTGTTCAACGCCGCACACGCCGCAGCCGGTACGTCCGGCCAGCGCGCGTCGACGCTCTTTCAGTCCCATAAAGCGGCGGCTGGAGAGTTCGATTTGCACTTCGAGACCATTGCAGGCCGGCACGACATCCATGCCGTAGATCTCCTGCGGATGGGCAATGATGCCTTCCGAGAGGGAGAAACCGATGGCGAACAGCTCGAGATCTTTCGGCGAGGCCATCATCACCACATGCGAAATACCGTTGTAAACCAGCGCAACGGGGACTTCTTCCGCCAGAAAATCTGGCGTGGCATCTGAGATATGGGGCGGTCTGTGTACCGACAGTTCCACAATGCCCGCAGGCAGTGTCGACGCGTGGGCAGCACGGTTTTGTTTAGACACAACGGTATTCCTGAACAACCACGGAAGTGAGCCTGCTATTGCAACACAAACAGCAGACCTTACGCATAGTATGGATCAACTTTTCAGCAACCATTCTCCTACTCAATTCGGAGGGGTGCAACCGGTCGCCTGCTACACACCCTTAACATCCCCAGAGAAAAATGTGACTGATATCACATTTTATAATCAATGCCGTGATAATACGTTCACTTTGTTTTAACGCCGTTGGAACAGGCGTACCGACATTGTGGTATTCTGCGCTTATCCCTCGGAGAAATGGGGGTTTAATGCAAATTTTTCTCCTTTGCGGTTAATTCTCAACCGCAAAGTAAAACTACATAGCAATGTCGTAATGAACCAAGGAGTGACCCATGCAGGTCAGCAGAAGGCAGTTCTTTAAGATCTGCGCTGGCGGTATGGCAGGCACCACGGCGGCGGCACTGGGCTTTGCGCCCGGCGTAGCGCTGGCGGAAACGCGGCAGTATAAACTGCTGCGCACCCGCGAAACCCGTAACACCTGTACGTACTGCTCCGTCGGCTGTGGGCTGTTAATGTATAGCCTCGGCGACGGTGCGAAAAACGCCAAAGCATCCATTTTCCACATTGAAGGCGATCCGGATCATCCGGTCAACCGTGGTGCGCTGTGTCCGAAAGGGGCCGGTCTGGTAGATTTTATCCACTCCGAGAGCCGCCTGAAGTTTCCTGAATATCGCGCGCCAGGCTCTGATAAATGGCAGCAAATCAGCTGGGAAGAGGCGTTCGATCGCATCGCTAAGCTGATGAAAGAAGACCGCGATGCCAACTTTATCGCGAAGAATGCCGAAGGCACCACCGTTAACCGTTGGCTCTCCACCGGGATGCTGTGTGCTTCAGCCTCCAGTAACGAAACCGGCTATTTAACTCAGAAATTTACGCGCGCACTCGGTATGCTCGCGGTCGACAACCAGGCGCGTGTCTGACACGGACCAACGGTAGCAAGTCTTGCTCCAACATTTGGTCGCGGTGCGATGACCAACCACTGGGTCGACATCAAGAACGCCAACCTCATTGTGGTGATGGGCGGTAACGCCGCTGAAGCGCACCCTGTCGGGTTCCGCTGGGCGATGGAAGCCAAAATCCACAACGGTGCGAAACTGATTGTGATCGATCCCCGCTTTACGCGTACGGCGTCAGTGGCGGATTTCTACACCCCTATTCGTTCAGGTACTGACATCACTTTCCTGTCAGGCGTATTGCTGTACCTGATGACCAACGAAAAATATAACCGCGAATACACCGAAGCCTATACCAACGCCAGCCTGATCGTGCGTGAGGATTACAGCTTCGACGATGGCCTGTTCAGCGGTTATGACGCCGAAAAACGTAAATACGACAAAACCAGCTGGAACTACGAGCTGGACGAAAACGGCTTTGCGAAGCGCGACACCACCCTGCAACACCCGCGCTGCGTGTGGAACCTGCTGAAAGAGCACGTTTCCCGCTACACGCCGGACGTTGTCGAGAACATCTGCGGGACGCCGAAGGCAGACTTCCTGAAGGTGTGCGAGCTGATTGCGGAAACCAGCGCGAAAGATAAAACCGCGTCGTTCCTGTATGCGCTCGGCTGGACGCAGCACTCCATCGGCGCGCAGAACATCCGCACCATGGCGATGGTTCAGCTGCTGCTCGGCAACATGGGGATGGCTGGCGGCGGCGTGAACGCCCTGCGCGGTCACTCTAACATCCAGGGTCTGACCGACCTCGGCCTGCTGTCGCAGAGCCTGACGGGCTACATGAACCTGCCAAGCGAAAAACAGACTGACCTGCAAACTTACCTGACGGCCAGCACGCCAAAACCGCTGCTCGAAGGCCAGGTGAACTACTGGGGCAACTATCCGAAGTTCTTCGTCTCGCTGATGAAAGCCTTCTACGGCGACAAGGCGACGGCGGACAACAGCTGGGGCTTTGACTGGCTGCCGAAGTGGGACAAAGGTTACGACGTCCTCCAGTACTTCGAGATGATGCACCAGGGGCAGGTCAACGGCTATATCTGCCAGGGCTTTAACCCGGTCGCGTCGTTCCCGAACAAGAACAAGGTTGTCGAGTCTCTGTCGAAGCTGAAGTTCCTGGTGACGATTGACCCGCTCAATACCGAAACCTCGACCTTCTGGCAGAACCACGGTGAGTCGAACGACGTTGATCCGTCGAAGATTCAGACCGAAGTGTTCCGTCTGCCGTCTACCTGTTTCGCGGAAGAGAACGGTTCTATCGTTAACTCTGGCCGCTGGTTGCAGTGGCACTGGAAAGGCGCGGACGCCCCGGGCATTGCCCTGAACGACGGCGAGATCCTGGCCGGCATCTTCTTACGCCTGCGTAAGATGTACGCCTCTGAAGGCGGCGCAACGCCTGAACCGGTGCTGAACATGACCTGGAACTACTCGACGCCGGAAAACCCTGCGCCGGAAGAAGTGGCCATGGAGAGCAACGGTAAGGCGCTGGCGGACGTTATCGACCCGGCGACCGGTACGGTTCTGGCGAAAAAAGGCGACCAGCTCAGCACCTTCGCGCACCTGCGCGATGATGGTACGACGTCAAGCGGCTGCTGGATCTTTGCCGGTAGCTGGACGCCGAAAGGCAACCAGATGGCCAACCGCGACAACGCCGACCCGTCGGGCCTCGGCAATACGCTGGGCTGGGCATGGGCGTGGCCGCTTAACCGCCGCATCCTCTATAACCGTGCCTCCGCTGACCCGCAGGGCAACCCGTGGGATCCGAAGCGTCAGCTTCTGAAGTGGGACGGCGCGAAATGGGGCGGCGTGGATATTCCGGACTACAGCACTGCCGCACCGGGCAGTGACGTTGGGCCGTTTATCATGCAGCCTGAAGGGATGGGACGCCTGTTTGCTATCGACAAGATGGCGGAAGGGCCGTTCCCGGAACACTACGAGCCGTTTGAGACGCCGCTGGGCACCAACCCGCTGCACCCGAACGTGGTCTCTAACCCGGCAGCCCGTATCTTCAAGGGCGACTTTGAAGCGCTGGGTAAAAAGGACAAGTTCCCGTACGTGGGCACCACTTACCGTCTGACCGAACACTTCCACTACTGGACCAAGCACGCGCTGCTTAACGCCATCGCGCAGCCGGAACAGTTTGTGGAGATCGGCGAGAAGCTGGCGAACAAGCTCGGCATTGCCCATGGTGATACCGTGAAGGTCTCCTCCAACCGCGGCTACATCAAGGCCAAGGCGGTAGTGACCAAGCGTATTCGCACGCTGAACGTTCACGGTCAGCAGGTGGATACCATCGGTATTCCGATTCACTGGGGCTATGAGGGCGTGGCGAAGAAAGGGTTCATTGCGAACACCCTGACGCCGTTCGTCGGCGATGCGAACACGCAGACGCCGGAGTTTAAGGCCTTCCTCGTGAACGTGGAAAAGGTGTAACGGAGACGACTTATGGCTTATCAATCTCAAGACATTATCCGTCGTTCCGCGACTAACGGTTTCACGCCCGCGCCTCAGGCGCGGGACCACCAGCAGGAAGTGGCGAAGCTTATCGACGTGACCACCTGTATCGGCTGTAAAGCCTGTCAGGTGGCCTGTTCAGAGTGGAACGACATCCGTGACGAAGTGGGTCACAACGTCGGGGTGTACGACAACCCGGCAGACCTGACCGCCAAGTCCTGGACGGTAATGCGTTTCTCGGAAGTGGAGCAGAACGACAAACTGGAATGGCTTATCCGCAAAGACGGCTGTATGCACTGTGCGGATCCGGGCTGCCTGAAGGCGTGTCCGTCAGAAGGGGCTATCATTCAGTATGCCAACGGCATCGTCGACTTCCAGTCCGAGCAGTGCATTGGCTGCGGCTACTGCATCGCGGGTTGTCCGTTCGACGTGCCGCGCATGAACCCGGAAGACAACCGCGTCTACAAATGTACCCTGTGCGTAGACCGCGTAAACGTCGGCCAGGAGCCAGCGTGCGTGAAGACCTGCCCAACCGGCGCTATCCACTTTGGCTCCAAAGAGGATATGAAAACGCTGGCGGCAGAGCGCGTGGGCGAGCTGAAAACCCGTGGTTACGATAATGCTGGTCTGTACGATCCGGCCGGGGTTGGCGGGACGCACGTGATGTACGTGCTGCACCACGCCGACAAGCCGAACCTGTATCACGGCCTGCCGGAGAACCCGGAAATCAGCGCCACCGTGAAGTTCTGGAAAGGCATCTGGAAACCGCTGGCCGCGGTCGGTTTTGCGGCTACCTTTGCAGCGAGCATCTTCCACTACGTCGGCGTCGGTCCGAACCGCGCGGAAGAGGAAGACGATAATCTGCATGAAGAGAAAGACGAGGTGCGCAAATGAGAAAACGTGACACCATCGTGCGCTACACCGCGCCGGAACGCATCAACCACTGGGTCACCGCCTTCTGCTTCATGCTGGCGGCGATAAGCGGGCTGGGGTTCTTTTTCCCCTCCTTCAACTGGCTGATGCAGATCCTGGGCACGCCGCAGCTGGCGCGCATCCTTCACCCGTTCGTGGGTGTGGTGATGTTTGCCTCGTTTATCATCATGTTTTTCCGCTACTGGCACCATAACCTAATCAATCGGGATGATATCTTTTGGGCGAAGAATATTCGTAAGATCGTCGTCAACGAGGAAGTGGGTGATACCGGGCGTTATAACTTCGGTCAGAAATGCGTATTCTGGGCGGCGATTATCTTCCTGGTCCTGTTGCTGGTGAGCGGCGTGATCATCTGGCGTCCGTACTTTGCGCCTGCTTTCTCAATCCCGGTGATCCGATTTGCGTTAATGCTGCATTCATTTGCCGCAGTGGCGTTAATTGTGGTTATCATG
The DNA here is from genome assembly GCF_014895905.1 of Enterobacter cloacae complex sp. P15RS. Taxonomy (NCBI): domain Bacteria; kingdom Pseudomonadati; phylum Pseudomonadota; class Gammaproteobacteria; order Enterobacterales; family Enterobacteriaceae; genus Enterobacter; species Enterobacter cloacae complex sp. P15RS. The sequence goes on from NZ_JADBQL010000010.1 coordinate 82,435, forward strand.
GTGCATATTTACGCCGCCCTCTGGGTGAAAGGCACCATTACCGCGATGGTGGAAGGATGGGTAACCAAAACGTGGGCGAAGAAACATCACCCGCGCTGGTACCGTGAAGTCCGCCAGAAACAGGAAAAGTCATCTGAATGAGTATTCGCATAATCCCGCAAGATGAGCTGGGGTCGAGCGAGAAACGTACGGCGGAGTATATTCCGCCGTTGTTATTCCCCAGACTCAAGAACCTCTACAACCGCCGCGCAGAGCGTCTGCGCGAGCTGGCAGAGAACAACCCGCTGGGCGATTTTCTGCGTTTTGCCGCGCTGGTCGCCCATGCGCAGGAGGTGGTGCTGTACGATCACCCGCTGCAAATGGACCTGACCGCGCGCATCAAAGAAGCTAACGAGCAGGGCAAGCCGCCGCTGGATATTCACGTCCTGCCGCGCGACAAGCACTGGCATAAGCTGCTGCATTCGCTGATTGCCGAGCTGAAGCCGGAGATGAGCGGCACGGCGCTGGCGGTCATTGAGAACCTGGAAAAAGCCTCAGAGCAAGAGTTGGAAGAGATGGCGAGCGCGCTGTTTGCCTCCGACTTCTCGCTGGTCAGCAGCGATAAAGCGCCGTTTATCTGGGCTGCGCTGTCGCTTTACTGGGCACAAATGGCGAGCCTGATCCCCGGCAAAGCCCGCGCCGAATATGGCGAAGCGCGCCAGTTCTGCCCGGTGTGCGGCTCAATGCCGGTCTCCAGCATGGTGCAGATTGGGACCACGCAGGGGCTGCGCTACCTGCACTGCAACCTGTGTGAAACCGAGTGGCACGTGGTGCGCATCAAGTGCAGCAACTGCGAGCAGACTCGCGATCTCAACTACTGGTCGCTGGAAAATGAAGACGCGGCGGTGAAAGCCGAAAGCTGCGGCGACTGCGGGACTTACCTGAAGATTCTGTATCAGGAAAAGGATCCGAAAGTCGAAGCGGTGGCCGACGATCTCGCCTCGTTGATTCTGGACGCCAAAATGGAGCAGGAGGGCTTTGCCCGTAGCTCGATTAACCCGTTCCTGTTCCCGGGTGAAGGGGAGTAATCTCCTGTAAGCGTGCCGGGCGGCGCGAGCTTGCCCGGCCTACAGCTGGTAAGGGGAAACAACCCCGGCTATTCCGGCAAAGTCTTTGGTATTGCGGGACACCAGGGGACAATTTCTGCTTTGGGCTGTGGCCAAAATGATGGCATCAGGTAGTTTCATCCCGTGTTTCTCACGGAGCACAACGCTTCTTTCAGCGATATCCCGCGAGACGTCGATAATTTCAAAAGCGCCCATGACAGCTGCCGTTTTCGCTTCATGACCATGCCTGCGCGCGCCGACCATGACCTCCATCCACGTGATAAGGCTAATCGCCCGATGCGAGGCCGTACGATCGATCGTATCGGCAGCTTCTACGTGATTGTTAAAGAGATCGATGAGAATATTGGTATCAAACACTGCCATGTGTTCCATGATTACCACTCCTCACGCAGCTTGCGTTCGTACTCCAGCCCATCTTCTTGCTGATTTCCCCACAAACCAAGCGCATCACGAATTACCGAAGAACTCTGCTGATCGAGATATTGTTCAATGGCTTCCCGAAGCAATTCGGCGCGGGGCTGGTTACGCAGCTGCTTCAGGTTATCCAGCCGTTGAATTACGTCATCAGACAAATCAATCAGTATTCTGCCCATCTCAAAATCCGCCAAAAGACTCATATATCACCTTAGTATATCATCTGCGGTTAATTTTCAGGCAAAATACGCTTAAATACTTTAGGGTTAAAGTGCATTTTTTTGGGAAAAATGAATTTTGCGAGCCGCTTTCCAGAACGTTCACCTTTTCACATTTCTCTGTTTTCATCTGTTGTAAATCAGGTTATAAACTGTATAAAAACACAGTAAAAGGACGTAGCCATGGCGCTGGAAAAAGGTATTGATAAGCTTGTACAAGAGTTTATTGCAGCAGGACGGCCTTCCTCTCGGAAACAGAGTATTGATGAACGGAGAGCCGGGTATGTAGCCAGCACAGCGCTGGCTGGGGAGACAGAAACGCGCGTCCAGATTGAAACGCTTGTTCTTGAGGATCTGACCTTTCGGGTATTTTCTCCTCTCAATGCTCCAGAAACGTTACCGTCTGCCCTTTACTATCATGGTGGATGTTTTGTCAGCGGTGGGTTTGAAACCCATGATAATCAGCTTCGCCAGCTGGCGTTTTACGGTAATTGCCGGGTCATTGCGGTTCAGTACAGACTCGCCCCCGAACATACGTTCCCCGCTGCGCATGACGATGCAGAGAGAGCGGCAGATCTTGTCTGGCAAAACGCAGAGAAATTAGGCGTGGATAAAAACCGGATTACGCTTTGTGGAGACAGTGCGGGAGGCCATCTTGCGCTGGTAACCGCGCTTCGGCTCAAGGCCAAAGGTCTCTGGGATCCGGCGCATCTCATCCTTATCTACCCCATGCTTGACGCCACGGCCAGTTTTGAAAGCTATACCCTCAATGGCATAGATTATGTGATTACTCGCGATACCCTTCTGAGCGGCTATGAAATGTATCTGGCCGGAGCCGACCGCCAGCATCCTGAGGTCAGCCCACTTTGGCGCAAGGACTTTAGCGGCCTGCCGAATGTCCATATTGTTATTGCTGAGTATGATCCGTTATGCGACGAAGGCGAGGCGCTTTACAAGCGCCTCACGGAGCAAGGCGTGAAATGTACCGCTCAGCAATGGCAGGGTGTAATACACGGTTTCTTCCAGTTGGGTGGAATTAGCCAGTCAGCACGAGACGTAATGCGGGATATTGCCTGGCGCATTCAGCATGCCGGGCGAGAGTAAAGAGGAGGCTACTCCTCCTCGTTCCCACCCTCTTCATAAGCGCCATACGGCTTCGCAGGAAGAACGATATAGGTGCCTTCAAACACCGCGCCAGGCGTATCATCGCCAAACAGCTCAACCTGCATCTGCACGCGTGCTTTACGTCCACGCGCCAGGCGGTCGAGATCGCCACCCAGTGCGCCCAGGTCGGCCACCGCGCTCGGCTTGCCGCTTATCGGCGCGCTGTAACGAATATGGGCATCGGCAAGAATAATAGTGCCGCCGAGATGACGTTCGCGCAGCATCAGCCAGATCAGCCCCCAGCCGGTGAGCGTGGCGAGAGAAAACAGGCTGCCGGCAAACAGGGTATGGTGCGGGTTCTGGTTGCCGGTTTCCGGCATGGTGGTGATAAATTTTTGTCCGGTATACTGCTGAATACGCACGCCCATTTTTTCACTGAGCGGTATGTGCTGATACCACGCCTGCTGGAGCTGTCCGCACCAGTCGGCGCGATGGAGAATATCATCCAGGGTGGCGATAGGTTTGATCATCAAAAAGTGACGAATCGGTGTGGTTTGCGGGGCGCTGATTTCACCCTGATTCACAAAACCGAGCTTGGCAAAGAACTCAACGGCATCTTCGCGGGCGCTACAGGTAACGCGCTTAACCCCTTCCTGACGGGCAACGGATTCCAGCGTCATCGCCATCAGCGTTCCGAGGCCTTTGTCCTGCACGGAGGGGTGAACGGCCATAAAGCGAATAGAGGCTTCGTTATCGGCATTGATATACAGACGCCCCACGGCGACGAGGTTGCCCTCTTCATCCACCACCATCTGATGATGCGCCATCGCATCCCAGGCGTCGCGTTCAGATCCTTTCGGCTGATGTAATGGCTTGCGCAGCATTTCCCAGCGGAAATGGTAATAAACCTCTAACTCTTCTTCCGTTTGCGGTACTCGAAGGTGATACATAGCTGTACTCTCTCTTGTTACCCGCGGCCAGGCCGCCAGCTGGCTCAAACCTGGAGCCAGAATGTGACGGGGCCATCGTTCACCAGCGAAACCTGCATATCCGCAGCGAATCGTCCGGTTTGTGTATTCATGTTCTGTTGGCGACAGCGCTCAACAAAATACGCGTAAAGGGCTTCTGCGCGATCCGGTGCCGCGCCCTTCGAAAAACTCGGGCGCATGCCGCGCTCGGTATCGGCGGCCAGCGTAAACTGGGAGACCACCAGCACGCTGCCGCCAGCCTGCTGAACGTTCAGGTTCATCTTGCCTTCCGCATCGCTGAAAATCCGGTAGCCCAGCACGCGCTCGCACAGGCGGTTGGCTTTTTGTTCGTCGTCATCCTTTTCGACACCCAGGAGCACCAAAAGTCCTGGGCCAATTTCACCCGTCACCTCATCCTCCACGGTGACGCTGGCACGGGTTACGCGCTGAATCAATGCAATCATGGTTGGTCTGCTTCTTGTTGTTTTTCAGCTTCTGCTGCTTTTTTGAGTTCGCGGTAGACCCCGAGAGTGACAGTTATTTCGGCGCCAAGCAAGACGATACACCACGTCCAGTAGACCCAGACAAACAAAATGGGGATCACCGCCAGCACGCCGTAAATCAGCTGATAAGAGGGGAACATGGTGATATAAAGCGCGAATCCCTTCTTGCCCAGCTCAAAGAGCAACGCCGCGACCAGCGCGCCAACCACGGCATCCCGGTTAGGTACACGCGTGGTTGGCACCACGCTATAAAGCAGCCAGAACGAGAGCCACGATAAAATCAGCGGGAAGATGCGCAGCATGTTATCGATCACGCTGTTTAAGTCACTCGCCCAGCGCAGCGAAAGAAGATAGGAACTGATCGCCAGGCTCGCCCCCGCCAGCAAGGGGCCGAGGGTTAAAATCATCCAGTAGACGGCAAAGGAATAGACCTTCGGGCGAACTTTTTTGCTCCGCCAGATGGTGTTGAGCGCGCTGTCGATGGAGTACATCAGCAGCAGCGCGGTGACAATCAGCCCACACGCACCCACTGCCGTCATCTTGCTGGAGTTAGCGACAAACTGTTCGATGTAGTTCTGGATCACGTCGCCGGTGGCAGGAATGAAGTTCGCAAAGACGAAATGACGAAGCTGCATACTCACATCGGCAAACATCGGAAACGCCGAAAAAAGCGCAAAAATCACCGCCACCAGCGGAACCAGCGAGAGCAATGACACGTAGGCGAGATTGCCTGCCAGCGTGGTCATGTTGTCCTCATCAATGCGGTGCCAGAGGAGTTTCAGCCACGCCCTGAGCGGGCGCGTGTGGTGGTTGGCTTTTTGATGAACGGTTTTTAGCATAACTGCTTCGCAAAGTAGTTCGGTATCGTCTCTTTTCCGGTCACCAGAACGGAGGTGATGCCTAACTGGTTAGCCCCTTCTATATTATCGGCGTTGTCGTCAAAAAAGACCGCATCCGCCGCCGTGAATCCTTCTTCCTGCAACACCGCCTGGTAGATGCGCGCCTCCGGTTTACGCATCCCCATCTCCTGGGAGAGATACACTTTATCAGCCGCCGCGTGGATCTCCGGGTATTCATCCGGCCAGAAGGTGGTATGCAGGCGGTTGGTATTAGACAGCACAACAACGCGATGCCCCTGCTCGCGCAGCTTGTGCATGATGTCGATCACTTCGGGGCGGATCGCGACAAATATGGCCTGCCAGCCGTGGGAAAACTGCTCGTAGCTTAACGAGAGACCCATTTCCTGACAGAAACGCTCTGCGAACGTTTCATCGCTGATCTCACCGCGCTCGTGCAGATGGAAAGTCTCGCCCATCGCAAAATTCTGCTTTAACGTCGCCAGCGGAACACGGCTAAAATCGCTCCATGCGCCCAGCACCCGGTTAAAATCGATATCGACGATTACATTTCCTAAGTCAAAGATATAAAGCATGTTTATCTCCTTTCGCCGTGGAAAAGTAACTGTAGCGGGAAAGAGAAACTTTAGCTATGCGCCAGATTCAGCTTAGAGAAAGGAAAGGCCCGAATCGATATATCGGGCCATCAGAAGGTCAGCCAGCCTGCTGCTCTTCTCCGGAATTGACTTCGACAACCTCAACCTTGCTGGATTTAAGGTGGTTTTGCAGCGCCGAGCCGGGCAGCTCATCGGTGAACAGCGCCGTCGCCTGCGCCACGTTGCCAATTTCAACCGCCGCGGAGGCGTGGTATTTCGTATGATCGGCCGCCAGTAAAATGTGGCGGGAGTGGGCAATCATGGTTTTCACCACGCTGGCTTCGTTGACGTCAAATTCCATCATCGCGCCGTCGTGTTCAATTGCCCCGACGCTGGTCACGAGATAGTCCGCCCGAAAGCCCGACACAAACGCCGTCGCCGCCGGGCCGATAATGCCGCCGTTGTGCGGGCGCAGCGTGCCGCCCGGCACCATCACTTCAAAGCGCGGGTTCTTATACAGAATATGCGCCACCCGCAGGCTGTTGGTGATGATGCGCAGATGATTATGGTTAAGCAGCGCCCGGGCAACGTGCTCCACGGTGGTCCCGATGGTGATGAAGATGGTCGAGCCATCGGGAATATAGTCCGCAATCGCCTCGGCAATCGCCCGCTTCTCTTCGGTCAGCGAGACTTCGCGCTGCTCGAACGCCGTATTTACCACGCTGGACGCCCTGCCCGCGCCGCCATGATGACGCGTAATCAGCCCCTGCTCGCTGAGCTTACGGATATCCCGGCGCACCGTTTGCGTCGACACGTCCAGCAGCTGCGCCAGTTCATCAATGTTCATATAGCCACGATCGGCAATCAGCGTCAGCAGCTGATCGTGACGCGGGTTGCCGGTCAGTTCGGTAAGGCTCATGGGCTGTCCTCTGAAAACCATCACGCCCCGCATTTTATACAAAAAGTGACAAAAAAGAGCGGGTTTGATCACAGTCGGGTATACCTGCGCGCCCGCCGGGCTTTGTGCATTTCAGCGCTGCGACGGCGCTGGCAAAACGCACGGCGTCTGCGGCGGTGGATTGCTGTCCCAGGCTGAGCGCCAGCGCACCGTGGAAAACGTCGCCCGCGCCGGTGGTATCAATGACGTTCACCTCAAAGCCAGGCTGATGACATAGCGTGTCATTTTCCAGCCAGAAGCAGCCCTCTCGCCCCTGCGTGACATACACATGTCCATTTGTGAGCGTTTGTGCTTTTCTGAGGGCATTTTCTGTTTCGTCCCGCTGCGTAAGGCGGCGCAGCCCCGGCGCGGAGAAGGCCGCGTGGTCGCTTAAGGCGATCAGCTCCGCGATATCCTGCGGGGTGACATCCGCATCAAGCACCGTCGGTACACCCTGCTGACGGGCCAGGGTAAATGCCTGTTTTGCCCCGTCATGCCAGCGCACGTCTGCTAATACAATATCCCACTGGGAGAAGTCGATTTCATGCAGCCAGTCTGCCTCGGCAGGGAGATCGGGGCTGGGGTAATTCGCTATAACGCGCTCCCCGCTGCCATCCACCAGCACCGCCGATTGTGACGATCGGGCACCGTTAAACACGCGCGTATAGCGGGTGTTCACCCCCAGGGATTCCAGCTCCGCGAGCAGCCGTCTGCCGGTATCGTCGTCCCCCACCCGGCCAATAAAATCCACTTCAGCACCCAGCTTTGCCGCTGCCACCGCCGCCGTGGCCGCCGGGCCGCCGCCCACTTCCGTGTAGTCTTTTGCGACATATTTCCCACCTTCTTTCGGTAAATCATCGAGATACCAGATGCGATCCAGCACGGTAATGCCGACACAAACGATGCGAGTCATGGTGATTCCTTCTGCGATTTCTGATGCCTTCATTTTAATTTCACCAAATGTTTAAAAAGTGACCCGTGTCAATTTTTTGACTATAAATTACAAATACGATCAAAAACAGACAACACAAACGCGCAGAAATTGACACGATGTGACAGGAGAGAGGCATGTCAGCAATCGCATTTATCGGTTTAGGGCAGATGGGCGCGCCAATGGCGAAGAATCTGTTGAAGCAAGGTCACCAGCTTAACGTCTTTGATGTGAACCCGCAGGCGGTTCAGGCGCTGGTGGAGAGCGGTGCACGGGCGGCGGCTACGCCCGCTCAGGCCGCAACGGACGCCGAATTCGTCATTACCATGCTGCCAAACGGCGACCTGGTGCGCAGCGTACTGTTCGGCGAGCACGGCGTGTGCGAAGGGTTATCCCGCGACGCGCTGGTGATTGATATGTCCACCATCCACCCGCTGCAAACCGACGCGCTGATCCGCGACATGGCTGAGCGCGGCTTCAGCCTGATGGACGTGCCCGTGGGACGCACGTCTGACCATGCCATCGCCGGCACGCTGCTCCTGCTGGCGGGCGGCACCGCGCAGCAGGTGGAACGCGCCACCCCCGTCTTAATGGCGATGGGCAATGAGCTGATTAACGCCGGCGGGCCGGGCATGGGCATCCGCGTGAAGCTCATCAATAACTACATGAGCATCGCCCTGAACGCGCTTTCCGCCGAGGCGGCGGTACTGTGTGAAGCGCTTGGCCTCTCCTTTGACGTGGCGCTGAAGGTGATGAGCGGCACGCCGGCGGGTAAAGGCCACTTCACCACATCATGGCCGAACAAGGTACTGAAAGGGGATCTTTCACCCGCCTTCATGATCGACCTTGCACATAAAGATCTGGGGATCGCCCTGGACGTGGCTAACCAGCTCCACGTTCCGATGCCGCTGGGCGCGGCGTCCCGCGAAGTATACAACCAGGCTCGCGCCGCCGGGCGCGGGCGCGAAGACTGGACGGCCATTCTTGAACAGGTTCGCGCATCTGCCGGGCTGAAAAAATCACACTGATACGAAAGGACTGAGGAATGACGATGTACACCCTGAAAGATATCACCCGACCTTCCGGCGGTTTTGCAATGCTGGCCGTGGATCAGCGCGAAGCGATGCGCCTGATGTTTGCCGCCGCAGGCGCGCCGGTGCCGGTAACCGACCAGCACCTGACGGATTTTAAGGTCAACGCGGCGAAAATTCTGTCGCCGTACGCCTCTGCGATCCTCGTCGACCAGCAGTTCTGCTATCGCCAGATTGTCGAGCAGCAGGCCGTAGCCAACAGCTGCGCGATGATTGTGGCCGCCGACGAGTTCATTCCGGGAAACGGTATTCCGGTCGACAGCGTGGTGATCGACAAAAGCATCGACGCTCAGGCGGTCAAACGCGACGGCGGCAAGGCGCTCAAGCTGCTGGTGCTGTGGCGTAGCGATGAAGATCCGCAGCAGCGCCTGGAGATGGTGAAAGCGTTCAATACGCTGTGCCACGACAACGGGCTGCTGAGCATTATCGAGCCGGTGGTGCGTCCGCCGCGTCGCGGAGCCGAATTTAACCGCGAACAGGCGATTATCGATGCGGCGAAAGAGCTGGGCGACAGCGGTGCCGACCTCTACAAGGTGGAGATGCCGCTGTTTGGCAAGGGCACGCAGCAGGAACTGCTGGCGGCCTCGCAGAAGCTGAACGAGAACATCGCCATGCCGTGGGTGATCCTCTCCTCCGGCGTGGACGATAAGCTGTTCCCGCGCGCCGTGAGCGTGGCGATGCAGGCGGGGGCATCGGGCTTTTTAGCCGGTCGCGCCGTCTGGTCCTCGGTGATTGGCCTGCCGGATACCGAGCTGATGCTGCGTGATATTTCCGTACCAAAACTTCAGCGTCTGGGTGAGATCGTCGACGAAATGATGGCTCGCCGTTAAGAAAGGACCCGAACATGAAATGGTTTAACACCCTGAGCCACAACCGCTGGCTCGAACAAGAGACCGACCGCATTCTTGATTTCGGCAAAAACGCCGCCGTACCGACCGGCTTTGGCTGGCTGGGCAATAACGGGCAGGTGCGCAGCGATATGGGTACCCACCTGTGGATCACCGCCCGCATGCTGCACGTGTACGCGGTGGCGGCGAACATGGGCCGTCCCGGCGCGTATGCCCTGGTTGAGCACGGCATTAATGCTCTCAACGGCCCGCTGCGCGACAAACAGCACGGCGGCTGGTACGCCTGCGTAAACGATGAAGGCGTAATGGATGCCTCCAAGCAGGGCTATCAGCACTTCTTCGTCCTGCTGGGCGCGGCGAGCGCCGTCACCACCGGACACCCGCAGGCACGCAAGCTGCTGGACGATGCCATCGAGGTGATTGAGCGCTACTTCTGGAGCGAACAGGAGCAAATGTGCCTTGAGTCCTGGGATGAAGCCTTCAGCAAAACGGAAGATTACCGCGGCGGTAACGCCAACATGCACGCCGTGGAAGCCTTCCTGATTGTCTATGACGTAACTCACGATCGTAAGTGGCTCGACCGCGCCCTGCGCATCGCCTCGGTGATTATTCACGACGTGGCGCGCAAAGGTGAGTATCGCGTTAACGAGCATTTCGACACCGACTGGAACCCGATCCGCGATTACAACATCGATAACCCTGCTCACCGCTTCCGCGCTTACGGCGGCACGCCGGGACACTGGATTGAGTGGGGCCGCCTGATGCTGCACCTGCGCGCCGCGCTGGAAGCGCGCTTTGAAACCCCGCCGGAGTGGCTGCTGGAAGATGCGAAAGGCCTGTTCCACGCCACCATCCGCGACGCCTGGGCACCCGACGGCGCCGACGGGTTTGTCTACTCCGTGGGCTGGGACGGCAAGCCTATCGTTCGCGAACGCGTGCGCTGGCCAATCGTCGAGGCGATGGGCACGGCCTATGCCCTCTATACCGTGACCGGCGAAGCGCAGTACGAAGCCTGGTATCAGAAGTGGTGGGATTACTGCATCACGTACCTGATGGATTACGAAAACGGTTCCTGGTGGCAGGAGCTGGACACCAATAACGAAGTGACCACCAAAGTCTGGGACGGCAAGCAGGATATTTACCATCTGCTGCACTGCCTGGTGATCCCCCGCCTGCCGCTGGCGCCGGGCTTAGCGCCTGCCGTCGCCGCCGGATCGCTGGACAGCCAGGCCAAATAATGAAGACGGAGTTTTTATGCGTACCCTACACAATATTGACCTGAAAAATAACGAACGTGGCTTCACCCTGCGCTGGCAGGATCGCCTGATTTTGTCCCACTCCGAAGAAGCGCCTTGCCTGTGGATCGGAGCAGGCGAGGCCGATATCGAGATGTTTCGCGGCAATTTCAGCATTAAAGACAAGCTCAACGAAAAGATTGCCCTGACGGACGCGACCGTCACGCAGCAAAGCGCGGGCTGGGCGATCCGCTTTACCCGCGGCGATGCGGTGAGCGCCACGCTGCTGGTGGGCGTGGATGCGGAAGGCCGTCTGGAGCTGAAGCTGAAAAATGATGCTCCCGGCCATAACCGCATCTGGCTGCGGCTGGCGGCGCAGCCGGAAGATCATATCTACGGCTGCGGCGAGCAGTTCTCGTACTTCGATCTGCGCGGCAAGCCGTTCCCGCTGTGGACCAGCGAGCAGGGCGTGGGCCGCAACAAGCAGACCTACGTCACCTGGCAGGCCGACTGCAAAGAGAACGCGGGCGGCGATTACTACTGGACCTTTTTCCCGCAGCCTACCTTCGTGAGCACCCAGAAGTATTACTGCCACGTAGATAACAGCTGCTACATGAACTTTGACTTCAGCGCGCCGGACTTCCACGAGCTGGCGTTCTGGGAAGATAACGCCACGCTGCGCTTCGAATGTGCACAAACCTACGTCGATCTGCTGGAAAAACTGACCGGCCTGCTGGGGCGTCAGCCTGAGCTGCCGGACTGGGTGTACGACGGCGTGACGCTGGGCATCCAGGGCGGCACCGAGGTGTGCCAGCAGAAGCTCAACGCCATGCGCGAGGGCGGCGTGAATGTGAACGGCATCTGGGCGCAGGACTGGTCCGGCATCCGCATGACCTCCTTCGGCAAACGCGTGATGTGGAACTGGAAGTGGAACAGCGAGCTCTATCCGCAGCTTGACGAGCGGATCGGGCAGTGGAAGCAGGAGGGCGTACAGTTCCTCTCCTATATCAACCCGTACGTCGCCAGCGATAAAGATCTCTGCGAAGAGGCGGCGAAACGCGGCTATCTGACCAAAAACGCCGACGGTGAGGACTACCACGTTGAATTCGGCGAGTTCTACGCGGGCGTTATCGACCTGACCAACCCGGAAGCCTACGGCTGGTACAAAGAGGTCATTAAAAAGAACCTGATCGAGCTGGGCTGCGGCGGCTGGATGGCCGATTTCGGGGAATATCTGCCGACCGATACCTTCCTGCACAACGGCGTGAGCGCGGAGATCATGCATAACGCCTGGCCTGCCCTGTGGGCGAAGTGTAACTACGAGGCGCTGGAAGAGACCGGCAAGCTCGGGGAGATCCTGTTCTTCATGCGCGCGGGCTATACCGGCAGCCAGAAGCACTCGGTGATGATGTGGGCGGGGGATCAAAACGTTGACTGGAGCCTGGACGACGGTCTGGCGTCCGTCGTGCCCGCGGCTCTGTCTCTGGCGATGACCGGGCACGGCCTGCACCACAGCGACATCGGCGGCTATACCACCCTGTTCGAGATGAAGCGCAGCAAGGAGCTGCTCCTGCGCTGGTGCGACTTCAGCGCCTTTACGCCGATGATGCGTACCCACGAGGGCAACCGCCCTGGCGACAACTGGCAGTTCGACGGCGATGCGGAAACCATCGCGCACTTCGCGCGCATGACCACCGTGTTCACCACCCTGAAGCCGTACATCAAAGCTGCGGTCGCGCAAAACGCGAAAAGCGGCCTGCCGGTGATGCGTCCGCTGTTCCTGCACTACGAGGACGACGCGCGCGCCTACACGCTGAAATACCAGTACCTGTTTGGCCGCGATCTGCTGGTGGCACCGGTTCATGAAGAGGGCCGCCGGGACTGGTCGCTCTATCTGCCGCAGGACAGCTGGGTCAATGCGTGGACGGGGGAAATCTGCCAGGGCGGTGACGTGACCGTTGATGCCCCGATCGGCAAACCGCCGGTCTTCTATCGCCAGCACAGCGAATGGGCAGATCTGTTTAGCACCTTACGTGATATCTGATAAGGCTCGCCCGCAGGGAAACCTGCGGGCAGACGGAGAACAATAATGAGTCAACATACTTCCGATCCGGCAACCCTACGCCTGCCGTTTAAAGAAAAACTCGCCTACGGGATGGGCGATCTCGGCTCTAACATCCTGCTGGATATCGGCACGCTCTATTTGCTGAAGTTTTACACCGACGTGCTGGGGCTGCCCGGCACCTACGGCGGGATCATCTTCCTGATTGCCAAATTCTTTACCGCCTTCACCGATATGGGCACCGGGATCATGCTCGACTCCCGGCGCAAAATTGGCCCGAAAGGGAAATTCCGCCCGTTCGTGCTGTATGCCGCCTTCCCGGTGACCTTACTGGCGATTGCCAACTTCGTCGGTACGCCATTTGAGATGACCGGCAAAACGGTGATGGCGACGGTGCTGTTCATGCTGTACGGCCTGTTCTTCAGCATGATGAACTGCTCTTACGGCGCGATGGTGCCCGCCATCACCAAAAACCCGGACGAGCGCGCCTCGCTGGCGGCCTGGCGTCAGGGCGGCGCCACGCTCGGCCTGTTGCTCTGTACGGTGGGCTTTGTCCCGGTGATGAACCTGATTGAAGGTAACGACCAGCTTGGCTACATCTTTGCCGCCACCCTCTTCTCGCTGTTCGGGCTGTTCTTTATGTGGTGGTGCTATAAGGGCGTCACCGAGCGTTACGTCGAGACGCAGCCTGCTAACCCGGCGCAAAAGCCGGGGCTGTTGCAGTCGTTTCGCGCCATTGCCGGGAACCGTCCGCTGTTTATCCTGTGCATCGCGAACCTGTGCACGCTGGGCGCGTTTAACGTTAAGCTCGCCATTCAGGTCTACTACACGCAGTACGTGCTGAACGACCCGATCCTGCTGTCGTACATGGGCTTCTTCAGCATGGGCTGTATTTTTATCGGCGTCTTTATGATGCCCGGCGCGGTGCGGCGCTTCGGCAAGAAAAAGGTCTACATCAGCGGGCTGATGATTTGGGTGGCGGGCGATCTGCTCAACTACTTCTTCGGCGGCGGCTCGGTGAGCTTTGTGGCGTTCTCCTGCCTGGCGTTCTTCGGCTCCGCGTTCGTGAACAGCCTGAACTGGGCGCTGGTGTCCGATACCGTGGAATACGGCGAGTGGCGCACCGGCGTACGCTCCGAGGGGACGGTCTATACCGGCTTTACCTTCTTCCGTAAGGTCTCGCAGGCGCTGGCGGGCTTCTTCCCGGGGATCATGCTCACGCAGATCGGCTATGTGCCCAACGTGGTGCAGTCCGCCGGGACGGTTGAAGGGCTGCGGCAGCTGATATTTATCTACCCGAGCCTGCTGGCGGTCATCACCATCGTGGCGATGGGCTGCTTCTACAACCTCAACGAGAAGATGTATGTGCGCATCGTGGAAGAGATCGAACTGCGCAAACGTACGGCATAAATGACGTGATAGAGCGCCCTGCGGGGCGCTCTGAGGATCGACCATGACACACAATACTGATCCGTTAACCCTGAAATTGAGCCTGCGAGAGAAGTGCGCCTACGGGATGGGCGATTTTGGCTCGAATCTGATGCTGTGTATTGGCACGCTGTACCTGCTGAAGTTTTACACCGATGAACTGGGGATGCCCGCGTTCTACGGCGGCATTATTTTCCTGGTGGCAAAGTTTTTTACCGCCTTTACCGACATGCTTACCGGGGTGCTGCTGGATTCCCGGCGAAACATCGGCGCGCGGGGAAAATTCCGGCCATTCATTTTGTATGCCTCCGTGCCGGTGGCGCTGGTCGCGACGGCGCAGTTTATGGCCAACGACTTTAGCCTGACGGTCAAAACGGCTATCGCCACCGTGCTGTTCATGATGTTTGGGCTCTGCTACAGCCTGATGAACTGTGCCTACGGTGCGATGGTGCCGGCTATCACCAAAAACCCGAACGAGCGCGCGCAGCTTGCCGCGTGGCGTCAGGGCGGTGCAACGGTGGGGCTGTTGCTCTGCACCGTCGGCTTTATGCCCATTCAGGCGCTGTTCGTCAGCCAGCCTTCTCTCGGCTATCTGGTGGCCGCGCTGGTGTTCGTCACCGGCGGCCTGTTCTGCATGTGGTGGTGCTACAGCGGGGTGAAAGAGCGCTACGTCGAGATAACGCCCGATCACCATAAGCCCGGCATTCTGAAATCGTTCTGCGCGATTTTCCGCAATCCGCCGCTGCTGGTGCTGTGCATCGCCAACCTCTGCACCCTCGCCGCGTTTAACATCAAGCTGGCGATTCAGGTCTATTACACCCAGTACGTGCTAAACGATCTGCATTTACTGTCGTGGATGGGCTTTTTCAGCATGGGCTGCATTCTGATTGGCGTGTTTCTGGTGCCCGGCGCGGTGAAGCGCTTTGGCAAGAAGCCCGTCTATCTGGGCGGGCTGGCGCTGTGGGCGGTGGGCGACGTGCTGAACTTCTTCTGGGGAACCAGCTCCCTGCTGTTCGTGCTCTTTTCCTGCATGGCCTTTTTCGGCACCGCATTTGTAAACAGCCTGAACTGGGCGCTGGTGCCGGATACCGTTGATTACGGCGAGTGGAAAACCGGCATCCGCGCCGAGGGATCGGTTTATACCGGCTACACCTTCTCACGCAAAATCTCCGCCGCCCTCGCCGGCTTCCTGCCTGGCATCATGCTGACCCAGATCGGCTACGTTCCCCACGCCGTGCAGAGCGCGGGCACGCTGCTGGGTTTGCGTCAGCTTATTTTCCTCTGGCCGTGCGGTCTGGCAATCATCGCCGCCGTGACCATGGGGCTGTTTTATAAACTCAACGAAGCGCGCTTCGCCTTTATCATCGAGGAGATTGGAAAACGGAAAAAACAGTCAGCGAATTCCCCTGAGATAACATCCAACAATAAAGCGTCAGCAGTCACTTTATAACAATAAATTCGGCCCGTATTTCCTTCCTGTTCATCAGGAGGGAGGCCTTTCTGTACCTGATACATGGACAAATTATGAAAAGAATCATCACTGTACTGATCGTGTCGTCTGTGTCCTGCCCGGTATTCGCCGGGGCCTATGTTGAAACCCGTGAAGCCTACAATACGGCCTCTGAGCTGCACGAAGTGATCCTGCGTGCCGGCTATAACTTCGATATGGGCGCGGGGCTGATGTTCACCAACGCCTACAACGTGGGGAGATGGGATGAGCTCAAGCACAGCTATAACGAAATAGAGGGGTGGTATCCGCTCTTTAAACCGACGGATAAACTCACCTTTCAGCCCGGCGGGTTGATCAACGACAGCAGCGCCGGTTCGGGTGGCGCGGTGTATTTAGATACCAACTATAAATTCACGGACGGGTTTAATCTGACGTTCCGCTATCGCTATAACCGTAACAATTACGATACGCCGGACTATAACGGGCAGATGGATAAGAACGACACGCACGAATTCGCCAACTACTGGAATTTCAAAGTGACGGATGCGTTTTTCTACACCTTTGAGCCGCACTTTTTCCAGCGGATAAATGATTACCACAGCAAAAATGGCAAAGACCATCACTGGGAAATAACCAACAAGTTCAGCTATAAGATCGACAGAAACTGGCTGCCGTACCTCGAGCTTCAGTGGCTGGACCGATGGAATGATTACAACCGCGAGCAGTACCGGATTCGGTTAGGGTTACGGTATTCGTTCTAATAAAAAAGCCGCTGATCGCTCAGCGGCTTTTTCGTTGCCGGGTGGCGCTTGCGCTTACCCGGCCTACGGCATAACCGAATTACTCTTCTTTCGCACCGCGCATAGCACGTTTACGATCGTTCTCGGTCAGGTGACGTTTACGGATACGAATTGACTGAGGCGTCACTTCGACCAGTTCGTCATCATCGATGAATTCCAGAGCCTGCTCCAGGGTCATCTTGATCGGTGGAACCAGAACCGTTGCTTCGTCAGTACCGGACGCACGCATGTTGGTCAGTTTCTTACCGGTCAGGCAGTTTACCGTCAGGTCGTTAGAACGGCTGTGAATACCGATGATCTGGCCTTCGTAAACTTCAGCACCGTGACCCAGGAACAGCTTACCGCGATCCTGCAAACCGAACAGCGCAAACGCAACCGCTTTACCCTGACCGTTGGAGATCAGCACGCCGTTGTTACGCTGGCCCACTTCGCCCGGACGCACGTCGTCGTAGTGGCTGAAGGTGGAGTACAGCAGACCCGTACCGGAGGTCATGGTCATGAACTCAGAACGGAAGCCGATCAGGCCACGGCTTGGGATCACGTAGTCGAGACGTACGCGGCCTTTGCCATCTGGATTCATGTTTTTCAGGTCGCCTTTACGCTCGCCCAGCGCCTGCATCACAGAACCCTGGTGCTGCTCTTCAACGTCCAGCGTTACGTTTTCGAACGGCTCTTGTTTACGGCCATCGATTTCGCGGAAGATAACTTTCGGACGGGAAACCGCCATCTCGAAACCTTCACGACGCATGTTTTCAATCAGAACGGACAGGTGCAGCTCACCACGACCGGAAACGCGGAATGCATCAGCGTCTTCAGTTTCTTCAACGCGCAGCGCAACGTTGTGCACCAGCTCTTTGTTCAGGCGGTCAAGGATCTGACGAGAGGTAACGAACTTACCTTCTTTACCACAGAACGGAGAGGTGTTGACGTTGAAGAACATAGATACGGTTGGTTCATCAACGGACAGGGCTGGCAGCGCTTCAACGTTCTGCGGATCGCAGATGGTGTCGGAGATGTTCAGCTCACCCAGACCGGTGATGGCGATGATGTCGCCCGCTTCAGCGATGTCGCTCTCGATACGCTCAAGACCCAGGTGAGTCAGAACTTTACCGACTTTACCGTTACGGGTTTTGCCTTCGCTATCGATGATAGTGACCTGCTGGTTAGGCTTCACTTTACCGCGCTTGATACGACCAATGCCGATTACGCCAACGTAGTTGTTGTAGTCGAGCTGGGAGATCTGCATTTGCAGGGTGCCTTCCAGGTCAACGTTTGGCGCAGGAACGCGGTCAACAATCGTCTGGTACAGCGGAGTCATGTCTTCAGCCATGTCTTCGTGATCCAGACCCGCGATACCGTTCAGCGCAGAGGCGTAAACGATAGGGAAGTCCAGCTGCTCGTCGGTCGCGTCGAGGTTAACGAACAGGTCGAATACCTGGTCAACAACCCAGTCAGGACGCGCGCCAGGACGGTCAACCTTGTTGATCACAACGATAGGTTTCAGGCCGTGGGCAAATGCTTTTTTGGTCACGAAGCGCGTTTGCGGCATAGGGCCATCAAATGCGTCAACCACCAGCAGCACGGAATCCACCATGGACATCACGCGCTCAACTTCACCACCGAAGTCGGCGTGCCCTGGGGTATCAACGATGTTGATACGGTAGTCATTCCATTTGATAGCGGTGTTTTTGGCGAGGATGGTAATCCCACGCTCTTTCTCCAAATCGTTGGAGTCCATCACACGCTCTTGAGTTTCGGCACGAGCATCAAACGTACCAGACTGCTGTAGCAGCTTATCAACCAGGGTAGTTTTACCATGGTCGACGTGCGCGATGATGGCGATATTACGCAATTTTTCGATCACAACTTTGCCTCAGGCATTTAGAAATAGCGCGTTATTGTACACGGATTAATCGCACTACAAAACAGGATCACAAACATCCCCCGCAAACAAGTATTGCAGAGATGCTTTGTGATCGCTTTCACGGAGCGGTAAAAGGGCACTTTAACGTAAATTGCACCAATATGGTGCTCAATGTTCACATTGAAGCACTATAATGGTGCAACGAATCCAATGTGGTGCAGCCCTTCTGCACTATGGTGCGCATGATAACGCCTTTTGGGGGTGTTTTAAAAGTTGGCACAGATTTCGCTTTACAGAAATACAGTAAAAATATGGCAGCCCAGCCGATTTGAAGACCTCGTTACCACGACGACAATGACCAATCTGGAGAGTTAAGTATGTCCGCTGAACACGTTTTGACGATGCTGAACGAACATGAAGTGAAGTTTGTTGATCTGCGCTTCACCGATACCAAAGGTAAAGAACAGCACGTCACGATCCCTGCTCATCAGGTGAACGCCGAATTCTTTGAAGAAGGCAAAATGTTTGACGGCTCCTCCATTGGCGGCTGGAAAGGCATCAACGAATCCGACATGGTTCTGATGCCAGATGCAACCACTGCGCTCATTGACCCGTTCTACGAAGAACCTACGCTGATCATCCGCTGCGATATCCTGGAACCCGGCACGCTGCAAGGCTATGACCGTGACCCACGCTCCATCGCAAAACGCGCTGAAGAGTACCTGCGCTCTACCGGCATCGCAGACACCGTTCTGTTCGGGCCAGAGCCAGAGTTCTTCCTGTTCGACGACATCCGTTTTGGTGCTTCCATTTCTGGCTCCCACGTGGCTATCGATGACATCGAAGGCGCATGGAACTCTTCCACCAAATACGAAGGCGGTAACAAAGGTCACCGTCCTGGCGTGAAAGGCGGTTACTTCCCGGTTCCTCCGGTCGATTCTTCACAGGACATCCGTTCTACCATGTGTCTGATCATGGAAGAGATGGGCCTGGTTGTTGAAGCGCACCACCACGAAGTGGCGACGGCTGGCCAGAACGAAATCGCTACCCGCTTCAACACCATGACCAAAAAAGCGGATGAGATTCAGATCTACAAATACGTTGTGCACAACGTTGCGCACCGTTTCGGTAAAACCGCGACCTTCATGCCAAAACCAATGTTCGGCGATAACGGTTCCGGTATGCACTGCCACATGTCCCTGTCTAAGAACGGCACCAACCTGTTCTCTGGCGACAAGTACGCGGGTCTGTCTGAGCAGGCGCTGCACTACATCGGCGGTGTTATCAAGCACGCTAAAGCGATCAACGCCCTGGCGAACCCGACCACCAACTCCTACAAGCGTCTGGTCCCAGGCTACGAAGCACCGGTGATGCTGGCTTACTCTGCCCGTAACCGTTCTGCATCTATTCGTATCCCGGTGGTGGCGTCTCCGAAAGCGCGTCGTATCGAAGTGCGCTTCCCGGACCCGGCGGCTAACCCATACCTGTGCTTCGCAGCACTGCTGATGGCCGGTCTGGACGGTATCAAGAACAAGATCCACCCAGGCGAAGCAATGGACAAAAACCTGTACGACCTGCCGCCAGAAGAAGCGAAAGAGATCCCACAGGTTGCCGGCTCTCTGGAAGAAGCCCTGCAAGCGCTGGACGCAGACCGCGAGTTCCTGACCGCTGGCGGCGTGTTCACCGATGAAGCGATCGACGCTTACATCGCGCTGCGTACCGAAGAAAACGACCGCGTTCGCATGACGCCGCACCCGGTTGAGTTCGAGCTGTACTACAGCGTTTAATTGATTTGTTTTGCCCGGCGCTTTCGCGTCGGGAGTAGTTGCCGTGGAAACTTTAGCCCATCTTCGGATGGGCTTTTTTCTCCACCAACAACCTGATCTCACGCGCTTTTTACCTTTAAAACGCTATACTGCACTAAAATAGTGCAACTACTCCAGGAGACTGCTGAATGGCAACTGGCACGCTGCCCGATGCTGGGCAGATCCTCAATTCTTTGATTAACAGTATTTTGCTGGTCGACGACGAGCTGGCGGTGCATTACGCCAACCCGGCGGCGCAGCAGTTGCTCGCCCAAAGCGCCCGTAAGCTGTTTGGCACGCCGCTGCCGGAACTGCTGAGCTATTTCTCGCTGAATATTGGCCTGATGCAGGAGAGTTTGCAGGCGGGCCAGGGCTTCACCGATAACGAAGTGACGCTGGTGATTGACGGACGCTCGCATATTTTGTCCCTCACCGCCCAGCGCCTGCCGGATGGCATGATTCTGCTGGAAATGGCGCCGATGGATAACCAGCGTCGTCTCAGCCAGGAGCAGCTTCAGCATGCGCAGCAGATTGCGGCGCGCGACCTGGTGCGCGGGCTGGCTCATGAGATTAAAAACCCGCTGGGCGGCTTACGCGGTGCGGCACAGCTCCTGACCAAAGCGCTGCCTGACCCTGCCCTGGCGGAGTATACCAACGTCATTATTGAGCAGGCGGACCGTCTGCGTAACCTGGTCGATCGTCTGCTCGGACCACAGCAGCCGGGGATGCACGTTTCAGAAAGCATTCACAAAGTTGCGGAGCGAGTGGTGAAACTCGTCTCTATGGAGCTGCCGGATAACGTCACGCTGGTGCGTGATTACGACCCAAGCCTGCCGGAGCTGGCACACGATCCGGACCAGATTGAACAGGTGCTGTTGAACATTGTGCGTAACGCGTTACAGGCGCTGGGCCCGGAGGGTGGCGAAATTATTCTGCGTACCCGCACCGCGTTCCAGCTGACGCTGCACGGCGTGCGTTATCGTCTGGCGGCACGTATTGACGTGGAAGATAACGGGCCGGGGATCCCGCCGCATCTTCAGGACACCCTGTTCTACCCGATGGTCAGCGGTCGCGAAGGCGGCACCGGACTGGGGTTATCCATAGCCCGTAATTTGATTGACCAACACTCCGGCAAAATTGAATTTACCAGTTGGCCGGGACATACCGAGTTTTCGGTTTTCCTGCCGATTAAAAAATAAAGGTGACGTTTATGCAACGAGGGATAGTCTGGGTAGTCGATGACGATAGCTCCATCCGTTGGGTGCTTGAACGCGCGCTCACGGGAGCGGGATTAAGCTGCACGACGTTTGAGAGCGGCAGCGAGGTGCTCGATGCGCTTACCACCAAAACGCCGGACGTGCTGCTCTCGGATATTCGCATGCCGGGAATGGACGGACTGGCGCTCTTAAAGCAGATCAAACAGCGCCACCCTATGCTTCCGGTCATCATAATGACCGCCCACTCCGACCTGGATGCCGCCGTCAGCGCATACCAGCAGGGGGCGTTTGATTACCTGCCAAAACCGTTTGATATCGACGAAGCCGTTGCTCTGGTCGAACGCGCCATCAGCCACTATCAGGAGCAACAGCAGCCCCGCCACGCACCGGATTTCGGGCCTACGACGGACATCATCGGTGAAGCGCCGGCCATGCAGGACGTGTTCCGCATCATCGGGCGTTTGTCCCGGTCGTCCATCAGCGTATTGATTAACGGAGAATCGGGCACCGGTAAAGAGCTGGTCGCGCACGCCCTGCATCGCCACAGTCCGCGGGCAAAAGCACCCTTTATCGCCCTCAACATGGCAGCGATCCCCAAGGATTTGATTGAATCTGAACTGTTTGGCCACGAAAAAGGGGCGTTTACCGGCGCGAACACCATTCGTCAGGGACGCTTTGAACAGGCTGACGGTGGAACGCTTTTCCTGGATGAAATCGGCGATATGCCGCTGGATGTACAGACCCGTCTGCTGCGCGTACTGGCAGATGGTCAGTTTTACCGCGTGGGCGGCTACGCGCCGGTGAAGGTGGACGTGCGTATTATCGCCGCGACGCACCAGAATCTGGAGCTGCGCGTGCAGGAGGGCAAGTTCCGTGAGGATTTATTCCACCGCCTGAACGTGATCCGCGTGCACCTGCCGCCGCTGCGCGAGCGTCGGGAAGATATTCCGCGCCTGGCGCGTCATTTCCTGCAAGTGGCGGCCCGCGAGCTGGGCGTGGAAGCCAAGCAGCTTCACCCCGAAACGGATGCCGCCCTCACCCGTCTGGCGTGGCCGGGCAACGTGCGTCAGCTGGAAAACACCTGCCGCTGGCTGACCGTGATGGCCGCCGGACAGGAGGTGTTGATTCAGGATCTCCCTGCCGAACTGTTTGAAGCCACCGTGCCCGAAAGCAGCACCGGACATGCGCTGCCGGACAGCTGGGCGACTCTGCTGGCGCAGTGGGCCGATCGCGCGCTGCGTTCCGGTCATCAAAATCTGCTCTCCGAAGCGCAGCCTGAGATGGAGCGCACGCTGTTGACTACCGCGCTTCGTCATACTCAGGGCCACAAACAGGAAGCGGCTCGCCTGCTGGGATGGGGTCGAAACACCCTGACGCGCAAGCTGAAAGAGCTGGGAATGGAGTGATCTCTACCGCAGTGTAAAGATGATTAATTGAGCGCAAATTGCCGTTATTTTGCGCTTTACTGTTCCGATGAGTTTTGTATGATCGTGCCCGGAAATTGGGGGAGCATCATGCTGGAATCATTAGTGACTTTGCTTTCGAGCGGAGCAGCGGAAAGCCACACGCCACAAACTGCCGTTGCGGCGGTGCTGTGTGCGGCGCTGGTTGGGCTGTTTAGCTAGCGAGCTGTTGAGGAAAAGCCGGGTGGCGGCTTTGCCTTACCCGGCCTACATAAGTGCGAGATGTAGGCCGGGTAAGCGAAGCGCCACCCGGCATTGCAGCTCAAATCACCCGCGAGAACTGCTGCATACGCGCTTTCTGGCGCAGATAGGCGTCGAAGCACATGCAGATATTACGAATCAACAGACGCCCTTTCGGCGTGACCTCAATCGCGCTCTCCGACACATCCACCAGCCCGTCTTTCGCCAGCGGCGCCAGAAGCTTCAGGTCTTCGGCAAAGTAATCGCTGAAGTGCAGATCCCATTGCGACGCCACCTCGCTGAAATCGAGGCGGAAGTTGCAGATCAGCGCCTTAATTACATCACGACGGATGCAGTCGTCGCGCGTTAACGCGATGCCGCGCCACAGCGCGTTGCCGGTTTCGTCTACCTGCTGATAGTACAGCTTCAGCTCTTTCTGGTTCTGGGCGTAGCAGTCGCCAATCATGCTAATGGCGGAGACGCCCATTCCGAGCAGATCGGTATCGCCCTGAGTGGTGTATCCCTGGAAGTTACGGTGGAGAACACCTTCGCGCTGGGCAATCGCCAGCTCGTCGTCCGGACGGGCAAAGTGATCCATACCGATAAACTGATAGCCGGTTTCGGTCAGCGAGGCGATGGTCTCCTGCAAAATGTCCAGCTTCTGCTGGGCGGAAGGCAGATCCGCATCTTTGATTTTGCGCTGAGCGGCGAACAGCGTCGGCAGGTGCGCATAGTTAAAGACGCTCAGGCGGTCCGGGTTGAGCTCAGCCACGCGTTTAAGCGTGAAGGCAAAGCTCTCCGGCGTCTGCTTCGGCAGGCCGTATATCAGGTCGATGTTCGTTGAGGTAAAGCCGATTTCACGCGCATGGTTGAGTAAGGCAAAGATAAACGCTTCGTCCTGCTCGCGGTTGACCAGGCGCTGTACTTCTTTGTTGAAGTCCTGCACGCCCATGCTCAGGCGGTTGAAGCCCTCGGCGCGTAAATGATCGAGCACATCCAGCTCGATTTCACGCGGATCGACCTCGATCGAGATTTCAGCGTCGTTGATGAAGCTGAAGTTCTCGCGCAGCAGCGTCATCAGGCGGCTAATTTGCGCTTTATTCAGGTAGGTTGGCGTACCGCCGCCCCAGTGAAGCTGGCTGACGTGGCGCCCGGAAAACAGCGGTGCGCGGTGCAGGATTTCCTGCTCTAGCGCATCGAGGTATTGGTCTGCTTTGTGCTGCTGGCGGGTAACGATTTTATTGCAGCCGCAGAAGTAGCAGAGCTTGTGGCAGAACGGAATATGGACGTAGAGCGACAGCGGGCGCTCGGGGTAGCGCGCGACAGCCTGCTGAAAATCCGCCTCGCCGAAAGCGTCAGAGAACTCCAGCGCGGTGGGGTATGAAGTATAACGCGGCCCGGAATAGTTATATTTCTGGATCAGGGCCAAATCCCAGTCGATAGATGGTACAGACATGCTCACTCCTTCCGTTGGTGTCGCGTTCGTATACGGCGGCCCGTTCTGGTCCCGTTGCGGGCCATCATTCGGGTGCGCAGCCACTTCTGTCGCCGCGACAACCGCCGTAGTTTAACGAATAACCACACCAGATAACATATAACCGGAAGGGTTATAAGCAGGACGAGTGTACCTGCCGGGTGCAAATGTTAGTTTCCACCTTTCAGCAGACGCATCATATCTTCCTGCTTTTCGTCTTCCTCTTCGTCTTCTTCATCATCGTAGGACAGACCCAGCTTTTGCATCAGTTCATCAATGCGGTCCAGTTTGGCGTCCACCCAGGACTGCTCTTCGGCGGTCAGGGTTTCACCCTCTTCAAGACGTTCCAGCAGCGCGTCCAGGCGCTCATCGTTCTCCAGCATATCCAGCTCAGCCTGCGGTGAAAGCATAGGTTTCTCGCTCTTTGGTTTGTGCTGCTTAGTGACCGGCGTGTCTGTCACGCCCAGTGGAATGGGAGTTTTACTGCCGATACGAGGATCTTTCTGCTGTTTGCCTTTTGCAGAAGCGCCTGCGGCACCGCCACCGTTAGCACGGCTACCCGAAGCATGGCCACGGTGTTTTTTATCGCGTTTGCGATCGCGCGCTTCCTGATTCAGTTCTTCGCGCGTTTTGCGGCGTGCTTTTGCAGGGCGTTTCGCGCCCGCAGCGGAGGTCGGTTTTTTCATGATGTTTTATCTTTAAGTCGTTTTCTTCAGTATAGAATTGCGGCGAAATCTAGCAGAAAGCAAGCAAAGAAAAAAGGCGACAGAGCAATCTGTCGCCTTTTTTCCTGACTCACAACCCTTAACGGGTCAGACATTCCGTGTTTGCCTACAACAAACCCTGTTTATCCCTTGGCTACTACCGTCCGTGATACGGTTCCGTTTCCTGTTAAAAACGCCTCCAGGCGCCGGTCGTCCTGACAATCCTGAGTCTTCGCCTCCTGGCGCTCCTGACCCTTATCCTTAAGTCGTTATCCTGCTGGCATCCTCGCCTTGACGCACACTTTACCTTGTTCTCTTAAACTAACAAGCAACGAAAAGGTACTAAACCGGATTTTCAGATAATTACTCATTATTAACTCTTTGAATTTTAATATTTTGATTCTTTTAGCGCCTGCGATTTCTCTTAAATTTCTCATACACATAAAGGCAGATCTCTCACACGCCGTAAGGTCTTTACTTACAGGTCAATGACGATGGGAAAAGCCTTTTGCCCGCATTCAGGTATAATCCCCCGCAGATTACGATTTTTGGAGACGACCACGTGACTACCTGGAACTACCAACAGACGCATTTTGTCACCAGTGCGCCCGATATTCGCCACCTGCCCTCAGACACAGGGATTGAAGTGGCATTTGCTGGCCGCTCCAATGCGGGAAAATCCAGCGCCCTGAATACGCTGACCAATCAGAAAAACCTGGCGCGTACCTCAAAAACACCTGGCCGTACTCAGCTGATTAACCTGTTTGAAGTGGCTGAAGGAAAACGCCTGGTCGACTTACCGGGCTACGGTTACGCGCAGGTACCGGAAGAGATGAAGATCAAATGGCAGCGTGCACTGGGTGAATACCTGGAAAAACGCATGTGTCTGAAAGGTCTGGTGGTGCTGATGGATATTCGACACCCGCTAAAAGATCTCGACCAGCAGATGATTGACTGGGCGGTGGCAAGCGATATTGCGGTGCTGGTGCTGCTGACAAAAGCGGATAAGCTGGCGAGCGGCGCGCGCAAGGCGCAGGTGAACAAGGTTCGTGAGGCGGTGCTGGCATTCAACGGTGATGTGCAGGTTGAACCGTTCTCCTCGCTGAAAAAGCAGGGCGTGGACAAACTGCGGCAGAAGCTCGACAGCTGGTTTAACGACCTGGAACCGGCGACAGAAGCGGAAGCAGAGTAACAACAGGCGCGGCGATGACCGCGTTTTTTTCGCCCGAAACTTTCCTTGCCGCAATAAAAAACGCCCCAGTCATTACTGACTGGGGCGGCTAAAATATTCAGCCAAATCCGATTACGTGAAGTAAAAGGTCTGAAAGATAGAACATCTTACCTCTGTACCCTACATCGCTAACTCTACTCTTTTTTTATCGCTGGAAAAAGCACTTTTTGTAGTTTTTTTTCATTCTTTACATAGGGAATTCTAATGATCGTCACAAAATGCGCGTTCTTATGTTGCTTACTTACATAAAACGCGCGTTGTTCCGTGAACCTTTAGTGAGCCTGATCCCAGTTTTCGCCGCTGCCTACTTCCACCAGCAACGGAACGTCCAGCTTCATGCTGTTTTCCATCAGTTCATGGATTTTCTGTGAGACCGTATCCAGGTCGTCTTTATGAACTTCAAATACCAGTTCATCGTGTACCTGCATGATCATTTTTACGCGCGGTTTCTCTTTTTCCAGCCAGGCATCAACGGCGATCATCGCACGTTTAATGATGTCTGCGGCCGTGCCCTGCATCGGGGCGTTGATCGCAGCACGTTCAGCACCCGCGCGGCGCGCGGCGTTGCTGGATTTGATGTCCGGAAGGTAGAGACGACGACCGTCCAGCGTTTCAACGTAGCCTTTCTCTTTCGCCTGCGCGCGGGTGCGCTCCATATATTCCAGCACGCCCGGATACCGCTCGAAGTAGAGATCCATATACTTCTGCGACTCTTTACGCGGAATGTTGAGCTGACGTGAAAGGCCAAAGGCGCTCATACCGTAAATCAGACCAAAGTTGATCGCTTTTGCGCTACGACGCTGTTCGTTCGTCACGCTCTCCAGCGGCAGCCCAAACACTTCGGCAGCGGTTGCCCGGTGGATGTCTTTCCCTTCGGCAAACGCCGTCAGCAGGCCTTTATCACGCGACAGGTGCGCCATAATGCGCAGTTCGATTTGCGAGTAGTCTGCGGAAACAATCAGATAATCCTCTGGCGCAATGAAAGCCTGGCGAATACGGCGGCCCTCTTCATTACGCACCGGAATGTTCTGGAGGTTAGGATCGGTTGATGAAAGGCGCCCGGTCGCCGCCACGGCCTGATGATAAGAGGTGTGTACGCGGCCCGTTTTCGGGTTGATCATCAGCGGCAGTTTGTCGGTATAGGTCGATTTCAGCTTCGCCAGACCACGGTATTGCAGAATAACTTTTGGCAGCGGATAGTCCAGCGCCAGCTCTTCCAGCACCTCTTCAGAGGTTGAAGGAGCGCCACCCGGGGTTTTCTTCAGCGGCTTAATACCCTGTTTTTCAAACAGGATGGTTTGCAGCTGTTTCGGGGACGACAGGTTGAACGCCTCGCCCGCCAGCTCATGCGCTTTCTGTTCCAGCTCGGTCAGTCGCTGCGCCAACTCGCCAGAGTGGTTATGGAGTACGGTTGGGTCGATTTTAACGCCGTTACGCTCAATGCGGGACAGCACCGGCACCAGCGGCATCTCAATGTTCTGGAACACATTCAGCGGCCCTTCGTGCTTCTGCAATTTTGGCCACATTTTAAGGTGCAGCTGTAGCGTGACGTCAGCGTCTTCCGCGGCGTAGCGGCCAGCTTCTTCCAGCGCAATCTGGTTAAAGGTCAGCTGATTTTTACCCTTACCGGCAATTTCTTCAAAAGTGATGGTTTTGTGCTTCAGCCAACGGTCAGATAAGGAGTCCATATCGTGGCGGCCCGCCACGCTGTCCAGAATGTAGGATTCCAGCATGGTGTCAAAAGCGATACCACGCAGCTCAATGCCGTAGTTTTGCAGAATACCGCGGTCGTACTTCAGGTTTTGCCCCACCTTCAGCGCGTTCTCGTCTTCCAGAATCGGCTTCAGCAGTTCTAAGGCACGCTCGCGGGAGATTTGCTCCGGCGCATCCAGATAGTCGTGCGCTACCGGAACATAGGCTGCAATACCCGGCTCCGTTGCGAAGGACAGGCCCACCATATTGGCAGAAATGTTATCGAGGCTGTCCGTTTCGGTATCGAAAGCAAACACGGGTGCTTTTTTCAGCTTTTCAATCCAGGCGACGAGCTGTGATTCCTCAAGGAGGGTTTCATAGTTGTCGAAGGAGAGCGCTGCCGCCGCCTCTTCTTCCTGCTCTTCAGCATCAACGACGAGGGTCTCTTTCGGCTTCGCCGCAGGTTTTGCCCCTTTCGCCTGAAGCCATTTCCCGGCTTCGACATCCGTGGTCCAGCGTTTAAATTCGTATTTTCTGAACAGGCCAAGCAGTTCGTCTGCCGCGGGTTCCTGCACTTCAAGCTGCTCGCAGGTAAGCTCCAGCTCTACGTCGGTTTTGATGGTGGCCAGCTGATAAGAGAGATAAGCCACCTCTTTGTTATCGGCGAGCTTTCCGGCCATGGTTTTTGCGCCACGGAAGGTAAGCCCGGCAATTTTGTCGGACTCTGCGTACAGCGTATCCAGCCCACCCAGCCCTTGCAGCAGCGCCTGAGCCGTTTTTTCGCCCACGCCCGGCACGCCAGGAATGTTATCTGAGGAATCCCCCATCAGGGCGAGGAAATCAATAATGAGTTCTGGCGGCACGCCATATTTGGCGACAACTTCTTCCGGGCCAAGAATGGTATTGGTCATGGTGTTGATCAGCGTGATCCCCGGCGTTACCAGCTGCGCCATATCTTTATCACCGGTGCTGATCAGGACCGGGCGGCCAGCTTTTTCCGCTTCGCGCGCCAGAGTACCTATTACGTCATCAGCTTCAACACCTGAGACCGCCAGTAATGGCAGCCCCATCGCTTTCACCATAGCGTGCAGCGGTTCAATCTGTGCACGCAGATCGTCAGGCATGGGAGGACGGTGAGATTTGTAATGCTCAAATAATTCATCGCGGAAGGTTTTACCCTTCGCATCAAACACAACGGCCGCATGGGTTGGGTGATATTGCAGAATGAGGCTGCGCAGCATATTCAGCACGCCGTACATTGCGCCGGTAGGTTCCCCTGCGCTGTTGGTCAGAGGAGGAAACGCATGATACGCCCGATACAGGTAAGAAGAGCCATCGACGAGTATAAGTGGGTTTTCTGGGATCTGAACCATAATGTCCGTGCCTGTTATGAATTTATGGGTAAAGGATGCCACAGAAGGATGAAAACATCAGGTTTTAGCGCTTTATACAGAAAAAGATTTTGCGATCGTGAAGATCGCTCGCAAAATCAAACTGTGGATAAGTTTGTGCATATTTTTAATACAGGTGAATAACAGTTCAATAAAGCTGATGAGGCAAACTTATTTATTTAATAAAAACAATTGGTTGAATTGAGATCGCTTAAGATCCCTTCCCACTGGTGGTTATTTAGTCTATGTGGATATAAGCCTTAAGCAACGTGTCTATATAGAGAATTTTGCTGCATAGCAGGAAAAGCAACAGCCTCTTCGTGTGAAAGCGCCCTGGTCTGGGCGTATTTCTGATAAGATCGGCGCCCAGCACCGGATAGCCGGCTGCTCAATTACAGCTAACTATCTGAAAATATTCATTATGTCGAGACTACTCGCTGCGATAACATTATTGCTAAGCGTCATTTTAACTATTCTGGTTACCATCGCCTGTTCTGTGCCAATCATCGTTGCCGGAATAATTAAGCTCCTGCTGCCCGTCCCTCCGGTATGGCGCGCAGTGTCTGCTTTTTGTAATTTTATGATGTACTGCTGGTGTGAAGGGCTGGCGATCCTGTTGTATCTGAACCCCTGGCTGAAGTGGGATGTTCAGGGCCTGGAGAAGCTGAACAAAAAGCACTGGTATCTGCTGATCTGCAATCACCACAGCTGGGCCGATATCGTTGTATTGTGTGTGCTGTTTCGCAAACACATTCCGATGAATAAGTACTTCCTGAAGCAGCAGCTGGCCTGGGTGCCCTTCATTGGTTTGGCCTGCTGGGCGCTGGATATGCCGTTTATGAAACGCTATTCACGCAGCTATTTAATTCGTCATCCGGAACGCCGCGGTAAGGATGTGGAAACCACACGCCGTTCTTGCGAGAAGTTTCGCGCGCATCCCACCACCATCGTTAACTTCGTCGAAGGGTCACGCTTTACCGAAGAGAAGCGACAGCAGACGCGCTCTCCCTATCAGAATCTATTGCCGCCAAAGGCCGCGGGTATCGCGATGGCGCTCAACGTGCTGGGTGAGCAGTTTGATAAGTTGCTGAACGTAACGCTCTGCTATCCGGAAAACGACAGGACGCCGTTCTACGATATGCTCAGCGGCAGGCTGACACGTATCGTAGTCCGCGTTGATCTGGTGCCCGTAGATGCGGCGCTGCACGGTGATTACGTAAACGATAAGAACTTCAAACGTCGTTTCCAGCTTTGGCTTAATACACTCTGGAAAGAGAAAGACGAACAGATAGCGAAGATTAAATCTTCATACAAAAACGCCGGTCAATGACCGGCGTTTTTCTTTATGTTTGTTACTTTTTCTCAACCAGGTGTTTCACGGTATCAGCGTACTGTTGTACGAAGATATCCATGCTGGTCGTGTCCATACCACGCATATTCACCTGGTATTTGCCGTTAACATACATCGCCGGCACGCCCTGCAACTGGAAGTCCGCGGCAGCTTTTTCCTGCTGTGCCACGAGAGATTTCACCACAAAGCTGTTCCAGGCTGCGTCGTAGTCTTCACCTTTCACGCCGGCATCCACGAATACTTTACGGATATCTGCCGTGGTCTGTACGGTCTGGGTTTTCTGTACCGCTTCAAACATAGGTGCGGTGATCTTATCTTCCACACCCAGCGCGATCGCCACCGCCCACGCCTGCGTCAGGTCTTTACCCAATGGGCCAAGGAACTCAACGTGGTATTTCGTCATTTTGGTGCCTTCCGGCAGCTTTTTCTTCACGTTGTCAGAAACATGAAGCACCTGCTCAAACTCGTAGCAGTGCGGGCAGTAGAAGGAGAAGAACTCCAGCACCTGAGGCTCGCCAGCAACAGGCTTGTCCAGCGTAATGTACTGCTTGCCGTCGGTAAACTGCGCAGCAGTTGCGCTAAATGCCAGAATCATACCAGCCAGCGCCAGCCAAATTTTTTTCATGATTAACTCTCTCCTGAGTGTGTCCAATTAATACATCGGCGTTAATTGCAAAGGGGGTTCCTGAAGAACCTTAACCTGCTCGGTAAATGTGGATATCTGGCTGCGCCAGTAATCCTCCCCGGTAAGCCAGGGGAAATTTCGGGGAAAAGCCGGGTCTTCCCAACGCCTGATTAACCACGCGAGATAATAAACAAATCGCATCGCACGTAAAGGCTCTATCAAGGCAATTTCGTCTGAATTAAAGGGGCTAAATTCTTCATAAGCTTCAATTATGGTCTCAAGCTGCATGCGCTGCTCGGCTTTATCACCGTTGAGCAGCATCCACAGATCCTGAACCGCAGGCCCCATACGTGCGTCATCGAGATCGACAAACAGGGGGCCATCACGCCAGAGAATATTCCCGGCGTGGCAATCACCGTGCAGGCGCAGAGCGGTAATATCATCCCGCCAGCAGGTTTTTACCGCATCAATAAGCTTATCGGTCGCCGAAAGAAATTTATCCTTAAGCGCCTTCGGGATCAGCGCCGATGTTTCGAATACCTGTCGCGGCTCAATAAGGTATTCCTGAACACCAATCGTCGGACGGGCAACAAACGGTTTTTTGCGTCCCGTCTGATGAATGCGCCCCAGATAGCGGGCGACCCATTCCATCTGATCGATATTATCCGCCTCAAACTGTCTTCCGCCCAGGCTCGGAAATATCGCGTAGTAAAAGCCCTGATGGCTCAGCAGCGTTTGGTTATTGAATTTGATCGGTGCCGCAACGGGAACATCGTCAGCCAGCAGATCGTGGGCAAACTGATGCTCTTCCTGAATTTGTTCTGCGGACCAGCGCTGCGGACGGTAGAACTTTACGACAAAGCGCTGGCGCTCTTCGTCCTGGAATTGATAGACGCGGTTTTCGTAGCTGTTTAAAGGGGTTAACCCGGAATCCACCCGAATACCCTGCTCGAACAGCGCATCCACAATGGTATCCGGGTGTAAAGTCTGGAAAGTAAAAGCCTGGTCGTTCATCCGATCATCCGGAAATTATACGAATGATTCAGGATATCATCTTGTGGCGATTTCGGTGGCTCCGCTTACAAGCTTTTACTCTTTAATTACGCCTCGGGCGCGCAGTAATGCGGTTTTAAAATCCTCTTCATAATCTTTCTGAATGCCAGGGATTACAGCATCTTTAGCCGAGTCACGCATTTTGAGGTGGTAGATCAGGATGTCGTCAGAAAGGTCTGCCAGTTCACCATCAAAACCTGACTCTTTCGCCAGTTTCTGTAAAAATTGCATCAGATTCAGCTCTGGCTCTTTTTGCCAGGCCGGCTGGAGAAGCTCAATGACTTCATTAAGACGTTTACATTTCATGGTAGTGCTCCTTTCATTTAGAGAGACACGTTAGCAGGGTCAATCCCACAATAAAAGAGGCGATATTCGTGAATCAATGCCAGCAAATCATCGGGGTCGTTCTGGCCGGGGGCCGGGCAACGCGAATGGGCGGAAAAGATAAGGGTCTTCAGCTCCTGAACAATACCCCCTTATGGCAGCATGTTGCTGATACGCTGGCAAATCAGGTGTCGTCGATGGCGATCAGCGCTAACCGGCATATCGATATTTATCAGCGCAGTGGATATCCGGTTTATCAGGATAACCAGGTGGACTACCCCGGCCCGCTGGCGGGAATGCTTTCCGTTATGCAGCAGTCACACGGAGAGTGGTTTCTCTTTTGTTCATGTGATACGCCCTTCATCCCGTCCTGTCTGGCTGAACGTCTGGTGCAGCGGCGCGATGATGCTCCCGTCGTCTGGGTGCACGACGGTGAACGCGACCATCCAACGATCGCATTGATTCACCGCGCGTTAATCCCCGCGCTGGACGCTTATCTTGCATCAGGAGAGCGACGCGTAATGGTATTTATGCGCCAGTCAGGGGGGCACGCCGTTGATTTTAGCGACATGAAATCGGCGTTTGTGAATGTAAACACGACGGAAGATTTGCAGATGATGCAGGAGAAGAAATGATACCCGTTTTAGCGATCTCTGCCTGGAGCGGCACGGGGAAAACTACGCTGCTAAAAAAACTGATACCTGCACTTTGCGCTAAAGGCATTCGTCCCGGACTGATTAAGCACACGCACCATAACATGGACGTCGATAAGCCGGGGAAAGATAGCTATGAGCTGCGTAAGGCTGGCGCGGCGCAAACGATGGTGGCGAGTAACCAGCGCTGGGCGTTAATGACAGAAACCCCGGATGAAGCACCGCTGGATCTCGCTTATCTTGTCAGCCGGATGGATCACTCCACGCTGGATCTGGTGCTGGTTGAGGGGTTCAAGCATGAGGCTGTTGCGAAGATCCTGCTGTTCAGAAGCGATGCGGTTCATAACGTAAATGAGTTAACGCTGGATGAGCATGTTATTGCCGTAGCCAGTGACGTTGTGTTGTCGCTGGACGTACCGGTTCTGGATTTGAATAACGTGGATGTGATTGCAGAGTTTATTGTGGAGTGGTGTGCAGTCTGAGATCTGCCAGGTGACGGCTTCGCCTTACCTGGCCTACTTTTCGACGTATAAACGCAAAAAGGCCATCCT